>DAMAVY010000096.1:8017-9407 GCA_032077725.1 Clostridium sp.
CACCATTTACCCAGTCAATTATCAGGTGGACAGCAACAGCGTGTAGCAATAGGACGTGCGCTAATTACGCGGCCGTCCCTTATCCTTGCCGACGAGCCGACGGGTAACCTGGACATGCAAAACAGTAGTGAAGTGATTACTTTGCTAAAAGAAGCTGCAAGAAAGTATGAGCAGACCATTGTTATGATTACCCATAGCCGAAGTATCGCACAGACCGCGGACCGGATACTGCAAGTGTCCGATGGCATACTCACCGATTTAGGGAGGTGCCGCGAATGAAAAGCTATCTTAGCCTAATTCCAATTTCTGCAAAAGTACACAGACGGCAGAACCGCATGACGCTTATGTGTATCATATTCGCAGTATTTTTGGTAACGGCTGTTTTCAGTATGGCAGAAATGGGCGTTAGAATGGAGGAAACAAGATTACTGAATAAGCATGGCAGTCAAGCACTTCAAGGAATGAGCAACAATGCAACTGTGCAGACATTATTTTCTGTGGCGGCAGTATTGTTTATTCTGATACTGCTTGCAGGAGTATTGATGATTTCAAGCAGTATAAACAGCAATGTCGCCCAACGGACAAGTTTTTTTGGAATGATGCGCTGCATTGGAATGAGTAGACAACAGATTATCCGTTTTGTAAGACTGGAAGCTCTTAACTGGTGCAAAACTGCGGTCCCGTTAGGGGTCATACTTGGAATTGTTGTTACATGGGGGTTGTGCGCTGGGTTACGGTTCCTTGTCGGTGGAGAGTTTTCTGATATACCCCTTTTTCAAATTAGCATAATTGGTATTATTAGCGGAATTATTGTGGGTGTTGTTACGGTTCTCATTGCCGCCAGCTCTCCAGCAAAACGAGCTGCTAAGGTATCGCCTGTAACTGCAGTATCGGGCAATTCACAAAACACAAATAATATTCACCATGTAGCGAATAGCCATTTTTTTAAAATTGAAACCACCCTTGGTATTCACCATGCAATATCAGTAAAGAAAAACTTGATACTTATGACAAGCTCATTTGCACTTAGTATTATCCTTTTTTTGAGTTTTTCCGTTTTCATAGAGTTTATAGGCTACCTTATGCCCCAGTGGTCGAATACTTCTGACATAAACATTTCCAGTAATAACAGTTCAAATTCGGTAGACAGTGCACTGCTTGATAAGATTAGTAATATGGAGGGCGTAAAACATGTATTTGGTCGTAGGAGTTGTCTTAATGTTTTGCCAGAAGTAGAGAAAGATAATTTTCAGTCAAATACCATTGATATGATTTCCTATGATAAATATGATTTAGACTGTCTTACAAAAGATAAGCAGCTTATAAAAGGTAGCGATATTGCAAAAGTTTATGGAGATAGCAATTATGTACTTACAATTGGGGACAAGGA
>DAMAVY010000097.1:0-9285 GCA_032077725.1 Clostridium sp.
AGTTCAGCTAACTTTTCATTGCACTCTTCTCTAATTATAAACGCTTCATCATAATGATCATCGATAACTATAGCTTCTTCTACACTTTTCAATGCTTCATTATACTTTCCCTGTTTAAAATAAATTTTGGCTCTAAGTACATAATATCTTTCATCATCAGACATAGCCACAGCATTATTTATAAAAGTAAGTGCCTTATCAAATTGGAAGTCAACTATAGCGTAAAAGTAATATGCTATGATGTAATATATTTTATCTTGTCTTTGATATAGATTGAATACCCCCATAAGAAAGCTAAGAATTTCTAATCGAGGCAAAAACGTCCTTCTTACAGTTCCTCTATCCATATCTTTGGACGACATTTTAAAAAGATAATCCACTGCTTCCGTATATTGATATTTACGTATAAATACACATACCAAATTTAAATTCATATATAAATCATTAGGAGATAAGTGCAACGCATTTTCCATATAATTTAATGCTATATCATACTCCCCAATTTCAAAATGAGTCCTAGCCAGTAGATTAAAATACTTACCATTATCATTTTTTAAACTAATAGCTTTATTAAGGTTATATATGACCTCTGAATATGCAAAACAATCCAAGCCATGAACACCACTTAAATCTTTAAGAGAAGTCTTTGAGCTATTTAAAAGTCTTAATACTAGTACAATAGCTCTTCCCTTTCTATAATACCCATGAGCGCAATTTTCTTTAATTGTGATAAGTCCATCATATATATTAATAGCTTTATTATAATTTTCTATTATTTTATATGTAGATTGATTCTTAACTATTGCTTCGTATTTTTCTCCAAATTCAAGAGATATTTTTTCCATATACTCATACCAAAAATTATTATCTAGGGATAAATTCATTGCTCTTTTACAGTTGTGCAATATTTTATCACACTTTTCATCAAAACTTAAATAATCATCATTTATTAATCTATCATTCTCAAATTTAAGGAGTTCTGATAATCCTTCTCTATATACTTCACATTTCCACTTAGAATTAGCTTCAGCATCTTCATCCAGGGTTTTTATTATACATTCATAGCCTTGGACTCTAATACTATAATTGCAATCCTTATTATCAATTACCCTGATTAAAACATTAATACCTTCTTCATATCGTTTTAATCTCATAAAAATAAAACCTTTATGATATAGATATCCAAAATAGTCGCTATTTTTAATTTTTATAACTTCATCTAATACCTCTAAAATTACTGTGGAATCATTAGTCAAAGAGGTTCTTTCAATAACATAATCTACCAATTCTTTAATTTTTTTATCAATATAATTCCTATTGATATATTTCATATCATCATATTCAGAATTCTTTTCAATTTCATATAGTTTTTTATAAATGTTTATCATCTCTATAAAATAATCATTGTCTATTAAAATAAACTTTCCTTCTTCTATAAGCTCTAAGTATTCAACATTTGAAAATTCTGACCCGCTGTGATAATTATCGTTCTCTTCTTCTTTTAAAATAATATTTAGTAGCTTAATATAGTGCTCATAAAGATTATAATAATCTCCCTTTTTAATAAACTCAACTATATTTTTTGAGTAGGTGTTCTTTAACATCCCGCCAATTCTAACTAGATTCTCACCAAATATTTCTACATCTCCATATTTACTATAACTAGCCAAGGCGTATTTAAGCCCAATGTAATAATTCTCAAAACACTCTTCAAGTCTACCAAGCTTTTCCAAGATTTTTCCTTTATGATTATAAACGTATTCATCTCTATTTAATTCTAATGATAATTCTATATGGTGAAGTGCTAACTCATAATTTTCTATTTCATAATATGAATAAGATAAAATATCGTAAACTTCGTCCGTTTCCTTATAGGCAAGTGCTCTCTCAAAGTCTTCAATAGCTTTTTCTACTTTATCAGTTTTTAGCAACATCTTTCCCTTTAATATATAATAATCATACCCTTTATCATAATTTGTGTTTTCTTCTAAATTTAATAAAATCTTTTCCGCTTCAACTATAGTTATATCTTTATAACTATCATACTTTTTTTCTATGTTAAATTTATTATAGTCCATAATTCCTCCTGTATATAAGCAAGCTTTTATCTACCTATATATAAATCTTATCATAGATACGTGTAAATCTAAATTAATAAATCATTAAATTTAAATAAACTACTCCCATATTAATATAAATTTTGAATTCTATAAAATTTAATATAATATAAACCATAAGCAAAATAAATTAATATGCTTATGGCTTATTTTATCTATTACCAAACATGGCTTTAATCTTCTCCATATCAAAGTCTTCATCTTCAATCTTGTAATATTTCAACCTGTAACTATTATCCAGGTTCACACTAAACACGCCTTCCTCATACAATCGAACATGTATTTTGGTTATTGGAAGTTTGTCATTAGGTCCAGTAATATACATAGTATAGGTATCTATATTTGACGATGGTTTCAAATTGTATTTTCTGATCTCAATGCCTTCAAGATAAGAAATTATTTCATTAATATCTTCTTCATGATAAGTTGAAAAGTTATCGTCCTCATTAGTCCCACTACCCATTAAATCTATTGCACTATATTTTCCAAGTCCAATTTTATCCAAAACCAACTCACCAAATGTTCCTTTTGTAGGATAACCGAGATACACTACAAAAGAAACATACAATATTATTATTGTAATTATGGTCCATTTTATCTTCTTATTAATAATTCTCCCCTCCTTTTTTATATGAACTATTCTAAGTATATCATACCATATAATTACATAATATGAATATTATACTTCAAGAATTTCAAAATTTAATATTACAATATTAAATAAGCCATAATCAAAATAAATTAATACACCTATAACTTATTTTAGTTTTGTTTTAACTTTTATTGTAATATATATGCAAAAATATAATAAATTAAAAATGCTAAGTAATAGTTACCTAACTACTACTTAGCATTCCTTATGTTTACTTACTTTTATTTGCTCTTACTTACCTATATCACTTCTATAATACATTCCATTAAAACCTACTTGAGATAGGCCACTATATGCCTTTTCTCTAGCTTCTTCTAAACTATTCCCAATAGCTGTGACTCCAAGGACTCTACCACCACTAGTGAATATTTTACCATCCTTAGCTTCTGCTCCTGCGATAAATACTTTTTCCTTGCAAGTATCTATTCCAGTTATAACTTCACCCTTGCCATATTTTCCTGGATATCCCTTAGATGCACCTATCACGCAACATGCAGTTTTATCTATAAATTTTACAATGTTACTAGCAAGCTTTCCATCTATTGCAGCTTCAATTGTATCTAAGAAGGAACTTTCCATTAGTGGTAACACAACTTGAGTTTCTGGATCTCCCATTCTAACGTTATATTCTAAAAGATATACGCCAGTTTCATTTATCATAAGTCCAAAGAATATTATTCCTACATAATCTAACTTTTCATCTTGAATTCCTTTAAGAGTAGGCTTTAAAATATCTTCATTAAAAGCTTTTAATACACTTTCAGTACAATATGGATTTGGTGCTACAGTTCCCATTCCTCCAGTGTTAGGCCCTTTGTTATCTTCAAATATAGTTTTATGATCCTTTGAAGAAATAAATGGAATAATAGTCTTTCCATCAGTTATGCTTAAAATAGAAGCTTCTACTCCTTGTAAAAATTCTTCTACAATAATTTCTTTTCCAGCTCCACCAAAAGTATCAACTACCATAAAATCATTTATAGCTGAAACTGCTTCTTCTTCCCTTTGTGCAATGATAACTCCCTTGCCAGCAGCGAGTCCATCAGCCTTTATTACAATTGGATATTTAGCACTTTTAACATATTCTAAAGCATCATTTGAATCATTAAAAGCTTCGTACCAAGCTGTTTTAACTCCATATTTCTTCATGAACTCCTTAGCATAAGTTTTGCTACCTTCTAAGTTAGCTGCTTCCTTGCTAGGTCCAAATATCTTAAGATTGTTACTCTTAAACAAATCCACTATGCCATTACATAAATATACTTCTGGGCCAACCACAGTTAAATCTATAGAATTGTCTATTGCAAACTTTAGAAGTTCATCATTATTTGTTATATTAACATTTTCACATTTCTCTTCCATAAAAGTACCACCATTTCCTGGGGCACAATATATTTTAGAAACTTTATCACTTTCACTAAGCTTCCATGCAATGGTATGTTCTCTTCCACCGTTTCCAACTACTAAAATTTTCATACTATTTCACCTCATACAAAGAATTGTGCAGAACCTTAAATTAATGTTTAAAATGTCTAATTCCTGTGAACACCATTGGAATACCATATTCATTACAAGCATCAATACTTTCTTGATCTCTTACAGAACCACCTGGTTGAATTATTCCTTTTATACCATGTTTATGAGCTTCATCCACAGAATCTCTAAATGGGAAGAAAGCGTCGGAAGCAAGAATTATTCCATCCACAGCTCTCTCAATAGCTTGCTTCGTTGACCATATTCTATTTACCTGACCACCAGCAATTCCTTTTGCAACTTTGCCACTAACAACAACTATAGCATTAGATTTAACAAATTTACAAACTTTCATTGCAAATAACATATCATCCATTTCTTCTTTAGATGGAGATTTTTCCGTTACAACTTTTAACTCATTATAGAACTCATTATCTCTATCTTGAACTAAAATACCGCCGTCTACAGAAATAATTTCCTTTACATCACTTGGTTTTGTACTACATTTTATAACTCTTAAGTTTTTCTTAGTTTTAAGAACTTCTAGAGCTTCCTCTGTAAAGTCAGGTGCAATTACAATCTCTAGGAATATCTTCTTCATTTCCATTGCAGATTCTACATCTACTGTAGTATTCATAGCAATTATTCCACCATATATTGAAACAGGATCACAGTTATACGCTTTAAGATAAGCTTCTAGTGCTGATTCCCCTAGTGCCACTCCACAAGGAGTATTGTGTTTAAGACCGCAGCATGCAATTTCTTCAAATTCATTTACTACCTTCCAAGCTATATCCATGTCTTTAATATTGTTATAAGAAAGAGCCTTACCATTTAATATTTCTATGTTATTTAGCATTCCAGCCTTATTTGTATTAGTAAATACAGTTGCACTTTGATGAGGATTTTCTCCATATCTTAAATCATCCACTTTTTCATAGGATAATGAAAGATATTTATTAGATGGCTTTTCTTCACTTTCTAAATTGTTTACTAAATACTCACAAATAGCACTGTCATAAGCTGTAGTAAGATTAAATACTTTCATAGCTAGATATTTACGAGTTTCAAAAGAAACTTCTCCACTGTTTTTTATCTCATCCATTACTAGCTTATAATCCTCCGCATCACTTATTACAACTACATCTCTAAAATTTTTAGCAGCGCTTCTAAGCATTGTAGGTCCACCGATATCTATAAACTCTACAGTATCTTCAAAACTTAATCCTTCCCTTGCTTTTTCAAAGAAAGGATATAGGTTAACGCATACTAAATCAATAGTCTCTATTTGTCTTTCCTTTAAAGTTTTCATGTGTTCTTCATTATCTCTAATAGCAAGTATCCCACCATGAACTACAGGATGGAGAGTTTTTACTCTTCCATCTAACATTTCAGCAGCTTTAGTTACTTCTGCTACTTCTTTAACATCTATGTTGTTCTTTTTAAGTAAATTATAAGTTCCACCAGTAGAAATGATTTCTATTCCTTGCTCTCTTAGAAATTCTGTGAATTCAACTATCCCACTTTTATCATAAACACTTATTAAAGCTCTCTTTATCATATCTTTACTCCTTTATAACAACTTTTCTATTTTGAACAATAACTTTATTCTCACTGATAAGTTTTATCGCCAATGGCAAGGCCTTGTGTTCTTCTACTAAAATTCTCTTTTGCAGTTCTTCTGGAGTATCTTCCCCATTAACTTTAACAACATTTTGAAGAATTATTGCTCCAGTATCAGTATCTTCATCTACAAAGTGCACTGTACAACCACTAACCTTTACTCCATATTTAATTGCAGCTTCGTGAACCTTTAAACCGTACATGCCCTTTCCGCAAAAGCTAGGGATTAAAGATGGGTGAATATTTATTATTCTATCCTTAAACCCTTCTATTAATGGAGAATCTATAATAGATAGATATCCTGCAAGTACAATTAAATCTACTTCGTCTTTTAGAACTTCATATATTTTATTACTTATTTCCCTTTTATATATTTTTCTATCAAAGACTGTAGTTTTTATATTATGTGACTTGGCTCTCTCAATACCATAAGCTCCTTCTTTATCGCTTATAACATATTTAATTTTAACATCTTTTAAATATCCATCCTCGATGCTATCAATTATAGACTGAAGATTAGTTCCTCCCCCAGAAACTAATACTGCTATATTAAGCAAACTCCGCCACCTCCAGCTTGAACTTTGCCTATTTCATATGCCTCTTCTCCAAGGCTTCTTAGCTCTTTAATAACATCTTCACTAATAGATTTATCCACTGCAAGAACCATACCAAGTCCCATGTTAAAGGTGTTGAACATATGATTTTCATCTACTCCATGATCCATTAAATATGTGAATATAGCTGGTCTTGGGAATGAATCCTTTACTATTTCTGCTGTGAATTTATCTTTAAACATTCTTGGAACATTCTCATAGAAACCGCCACCAGTTATATGTGCCATTCCGCTTATATCAAATTTATCCATAAGAGCAAGCACTGGTTTAACATATATCTTAGTTGGTGCAAGTAGAATTTCTCCTATAGTTTTTCCTTCAAGGATTTCATCATAGTCTTTAACAATACTTCTTACAAGAGAATACCCGTTACTATGAACTCCTGATGAAGCTATTCCAATAAGAACATCTCCCTCTTTAATCTTACTTCCATCAATAATCTTATCCTCATCTACAATTCCTACAGCAAATCCTGCTAAATCGTAATCTCCAATGTTATACATCCCTGGCATCTCTGCTGTTTCTCCACCAATTAATGATGCATAACTCTGCATGCATCCTTCACTAACACCTTTTACAATGTCACTAGCTATAGTAGCATCTAGTTTTCCACAAGCAATGTAGTCAAGGAAAAATAATGGTTTTGCGCCATGACATAGTATGTCATTAACGCACATGGCTACGCAGTCTATACCTACTGTATCAAACTTATTAAGCTTTATTGCAACTTCAATTTTAGTTCCTACTCCATCAGTGCCTGAAACTAAAACTGGTTTTTCATATCCACTTGGAAGTTTTACCATTCCTGCAAAACTTCCTATTCCATTTATTACTGAATTACTTAATGTTCTAGCAGTATATTCTTTCATTAGCTTTACAGCTTTATATCCCTCTTCAATATTAACCCCTGCATCTTTATATGTTACCATACCATATTCCCCCTTATTGTATTTTTACTGGTGCTGAAATTGGATATTCTCCATCAAAACAGCCACAGCAAAACCCTTTTTCTTTACCAAGACATTTTAATAAATCACCTTTAGATAAGTAAACTAAACTATCTGCACCAATGACATCCCCTATTTCATTCTGGTCCATTTTATCTCCAATAAGCTCACTTCTATAAGGTGTATCAATTCCATAATAGCAAGGATACTTAACTCTTGGAGAGCAAACTCTAAAATGCACCTCAGCAGCTCCTGCTTTTTTTAACATTGCAACTAGTCTCTTACTAGTGGTTCCACGAACTATGGAATCATCTATTAAAACAATTCTTTTGCCAACCACGTTTTCTCTAATAATGTTAAGTTTAACATCTACTGAAGCTTCTCTTTCTTCTTGGGTTGGAGCTATAAATGTTCTACCAATATATTTATTTTTTATAATTGCCATATCAATTGGAATTCCTGAAGCCTTAGCATATCCCATGGCAGCAGACATTCCTGAATCTGGTACTCCTACAACTATATCTGCTTCTACTGGAGCAACTTCATATAACTTCATTCCTGCTTTATATCGTGAGTTATTAACACTAATTCCATCAATGACACTATCTGGTCTTGCAAAATATATATATTCAAAGGAACAAGTAGCAAGCTTTGATTTTTCTCCAAATGTAATAGACTCAACCCCATCATCATTAATAACAACTATTTCCCCTGGCTCTACATCTCTTATAAATTCTGCTCCTGTAGCATTAAGTGCACAACTTTCTGAAGTTAGAACATAACTATCATTAACTTTTCCAATGCAAAGTGGCCTTATTCCATAGGGATCTCTTATTCCGATTAATTCATGCTCTGTTAAAATTACCATAGCAAAGGATCCTTTGATTGCTTGTATTGAATCCATTACACTTTGAAGTATACCCTTTTTGGCACCCCTAGATATAAGATTCAAAATTACTTCTGTGTCTATGGTTGTTTGAAATATACATCCAGACTCTTCTAACAGTTCTTTAATTATATCTGAATTAGTCAAATTTCCATTGTGTGCTATTGCAATATTACCAAGCTTAAATTTTCCTATAATTGGTTGTGCATTCTTTACTGTACTATCTCCAGCTGTGGAATATCTTACATGTCCAATGGCTGAATGACCTTTAAGAGATTCTAATGCACTATTACTAAATACATCAGATACAAGTCCAACATCTTTATGACAGTGCATTTCACTCCCATCAAAAGTTGCAATACCTGCACTTTCTTGTCCCCTATGCTGCAATGCATAAAGTCCATAGTAAGTTCTTTTAGCTACATTTACATTGTCGTCTTTGCTATATATACCATAGACACCACATTCATCATGGAATTTATCATCGTCATAACATTCATAGTCATCATAGCAAGAAGCTTTATATTTAAAATCCATTGCTTTTCCTCCTAATATGCATCAT
This sequence comes from Clostridium sp., assembly GCA_032077725.1. Classification (GTDB taxonomy): domain Bacteria; phylum Bacillota; class Clostridia; order Clostridiales; family Clostridiaceae; genus Clostridium_J. Next base: position 8,875 of record DAMAVY010000097.1, read on the forward strand.
TACTGCCGCTTATTTGGTAATTCTTTCTAGCACCTTTGAATATCCTTCAACTAAGTCTCCAAGTTCTCTTCTAAATCTATCCTTATCAAGTTTTTCTCCAGTTTTAACATCCCATAATCTGCAAGTATCAGGAGAAACTTCATCAGCAAGTATTATTTCACCCTTATATTTACCAAACTCTAATTTGAAATCTACTAATTTTATATCCTGTTTTAGGAAGAACTCAGTAAGTATTTTATTTACTTCTGAAGCTTGTGAATAGATATAATTAAGTTCTTCCCTAGTTGCAAGTCCTAATGCAATTGCGTGATAATCATTCATTAATGGATCGCCAAGTTCATCTTTTTTGTAGCTAATTTCAAATACTGTAGTTTTAAGTTCTGTTCCCTCTTCTACGCCATATCTCTTAGC
>DAMAVY010000098.1:0-9189 GCA_032077725.1 Clostridium sp.
TAAAAATTTACCTTTAATATTTTTTAGCTTATCTCTTAATATTATATGTTCCTCTTCTGCAAATTTATTTCCATATCCACAAGTTTCAAAATAAGGTGGATCACAAAAGAAAAAACTATGCTCTCTATCATACTTATCTATTATCTTTGTAAAATCTAAGTTTTCCACATATGTATTTTTTAATCTTTCTGATAACTCATCTAATACATTTTTATAAAATATGTGCTGAGATGGCTTTCCAACTGTAGAATATCCATAAACACACCCTTTTCCTGCAAAACTTTGGGTTATGGTATATAAGAACCTAACTGCTCTATTTATTTCTGTAAGATATTCTAAATTTAAATGCTTGTACTCTTCAAATATATCTCTTCCTGAAAACTCAAATTCAAGCTGCCTTTCTATTTCTGGTGCATGATATTTAATCATTTTATAAAGATTTATAAGCTCCCTATCTATATCATTTATTACCTCTGTCTTACTTGGTTGTTTCCCAAAATAAACCCACCCAGCTCCAAAGAATAGCTCTATATAACATTTATGATCTGGTATCATTTCTATTATGGTTTTTCTTAATTTTGACTTTCCTCCAACTCTACATATTGGCGGTTTTAACATATTATCACTACCTTTATATTAAATATACTCTAATTATATCGAACATACATTCGTATGTAAAGTATATATTTAGGGTGAAATTTATTACTTTATGTATATAACTTACATTAAATAATTACAATTTATCTAAGCTCACTCTTAAATATGTGCTTATACAATAGAAAAATGCTAGCAAGGATTTTACTCTCTGCTAGCATTTTTATGTAGAAGATCCAAGTGGTGTCCTAACTCTTAATATATCTACATACCTTATTTATTATCTAATATCACAGTTAACAATATTTAAATGTTCCTCTGGTATTGTTAACCTATTATCATAAAACATTATTTCATGCCCTTCATACTTTCTTTCAACAGTGTACTTTAATCCATAAACATCATACCTAAGTCCACTATACATGTTACAAATTTCATCTACATAATCGTATGTAACAATCCAATTAACATTTTCTATATTTTTAATTTGTGTGCTTAGCTCTAAATGATCATCATGCTTAAAGAAATTCACATACAGACTTGATCCCTTTTTATAATATGGTGGATCAAAGAATGTCAAAGCTCTTTCATTTAAATTTAAAATTACTTGTTCAATTAAAACATTAGTATCAAGATTGTATAGACTAATACTTTGTCTTCTATTTCCTATTAATTTAATCCTATTAATAATTTCACACTTATTAAATCTGCAATCCAATTTGTATTGCCCATCTTGATTCTTTCCACCCATTACACCTGCTTTAATTATTCCAGATCTATTAGTTCTATTTAGAAATAAGGTGGAAAAACCCAATTTTAATATTTCTTCATTATCTTTATTATTTTGTATTTCTTTTTGTTTATACCATTCATCTATAGTAATTTCCGTACTATTAATTAACTCACATAATTCTTCAGTAAAATTTATTACTGAATACCAAAATGCATATATAGCTCTGTCAAAATCATTGATTATAACATTGTCTACATGTCTTTCCAGTAACAGTTTTAAGGCCACTGAAGCTCCACCTGCAAAAGGTTCAATGTAAGTACAACCCTGAAGCTCATTCTCATATATTAAATTAATAATATAGTTTGACAATATATTTTTTCCTCCTGGGTATCTAAGCGGCGAATAAGTCTTTTTAGGCATACCTTCCAAATCCTCTCATGTTATATATATAAGTTTATCATATTCATATGCTATTGGCCATACATTAATGTATAAGAGGATAAAACTTTCTGTTAGATATTTCATTAAATTTAACTATAAAATCTTTTTTAAACTGGTCACATAGTTCTTTATTATCATTCATCCAGCATTCTGCCAAATCTACTGAATCGAATATATCTTTCCAATCATTAAACCACTTTTTATATTTTTCCCTAGCTTTTCCTTGTTGATTTGTTACTGGTTTGTTTTCTCTTAATTGTGTTTTTGTAATTCCAAAACTAGTTATTTTGTCTACAAGTGGATTCTCAACTGGTAAATCTAATAAATATGAATACAATATTTCTTCAATACTCTTATCGCCTGGTAATTTAATTATATTCTTATTTCCATTTATTGAACGTAAATTAATATCCTCTTCAGGTACGTCACCATCTAGAACAAATAAAGTATTACAAAAATACTTATAATCGGCTTTATTTAATAAGAGTAAATTATCATATGACATTTTTATATCTACTAATTCTAATCTATACATATATTCCTTTAACAATTTACTAATCATCCATCTTGCTTCATTATCTTCTGAATAAACAGTTATCTTATTAGATTTATCAAGCAAAGTTGATACATTTAAATCATTATATATTCTATCATATTGAGGATTTTTTAGTACTTCTAACATATCATTATCTTTTGTTATATATATTAACTCGACTTCATTAATATTTTCTTGATTATTAAACATTATCTTTTTACTTATATTTTCTAATATAGTTAGGCTATGAGTTGTAAATACTACTTGTAACTTTAAGCTTCTACAATTAGTTAATAAATAACTTATAAGTCTTAATTGTGCTCCTGGATGAAGGGTTGCATCTAATTCATCTATTAAAATGATACCACCAGAATAGTTTTCGGAATTTTTTTGTTTTAATCTCTTAAATGACATTACCGTTAAAATTATCTGACCTATATTATCCTGTCCTGCAGAATTACATAGCGAATCATAATATGATGTCGAAACTCCAACACCTTTTTTTCTTGTAGTTTCTCCTATATCTATTGAATCTATAGATATTTCATTTTCTTCATATAACGACAAAATTTTCTCATAATTAGTTACGAATTCCACTTTCTCTTCACTATTTAGTTTTATACTATTAATTGACATGTTTTCAGTGTTTGATTCACCTAATGGAAATAATCGTGATAATCCTAAATATTGTACCGGCCATGAATACTTTGTACTTGATGCTTTAGAATTACCTATGTATTTTTCTGGAATAAGTCTGAATCTCTTCTTAGTATTTACCTTACTTATTTTTTGCCATGTTGTCCTACATCTTCTAGAGTCTATAATGTTATTAGGATTTAAAAGTTCTGAGAAGTTAATTATACATTTGTTGGAACCACTAGTGTCAAATTTTGGAGAAGCATTAAATATTTCTCCGAATTCAGTTCTAAACTGATTTTGGAGAATAGGTTTGCCATCCGATACTTTAAGTTCGCAAGAATTTCCTATTAAGGCTAATAAAGTTGTTTTACCTAAAGCATTCTTACCAGATATTGCAGTTAAGTATTTACCTAATTTAATATTTACATCTTTAAATAATCTAAAATCTCTTATATCTATACTGTGTATCATACATATACCCCATTAATCTACATTTAGTTTTAAACCACTATTGATTTAGACACCATAGTGGTTTATTTTTTTACTTTAATTACGTTCGACACAATATGTGAAAATCCTTCTTTATAGTATAAATATGGTCTTACATTAAATATTAGTAAATAATTTTAGATATAAAAAAATAAGGGTAGCAAGTTTTACCTCACTACCCTTTAAACTATTTTTTAATATTTTTTTAAATGCTCTAGCATACTTTGAGCTGTTTCATTTCTGCCAATCCCACTAAACAACTTATGGTACCTAAATTTATCTTTTAGACTTCCGCCTACCGCAAAGATACTTCTACCATCTATTAAACTTTTACGATATTCTGAATAACTTACGCATTCGCAATCTTCATTAGCATTCATTAATATCATTTTAAAGAACTCAGCACACCATTTATCTGCTTCAGCACCATCATTGTAAATAACAATGTTTCTATGCATTTCTACTAGTGATTTTGGGGTCTCTTCCTTATATAGTATTCCTAACTGTGCAAGTATTCCTTTTGCAATTGCAACTCCAAAAGCTTGTTGTTCTGCTAATGTATCAATTATTTTATTATCTACCACATTATCTAAAAATGCACACTCTACAATAACTGCATCCATTGCTGATTCTCTTATTACTGCATAGTAATCCTTATTGTTATCTCCCACTTTGTCATATTGTTTTACTGCGCCTTGTCCTATGGCTTTCATCTGTTCTGATATTTTATTAGATAGTTCTAAGCCTTTACCCCTATAAATAGAGTTAATTACTTCTCCTCTATCTCCACCACCAGCATTACAATGGATTGATACAAAATAATTAGCACCAAAGCTATTAGCCATGATAGCTCTTTGAGAGAGTTCTACATACTTGTCAGTAGTTCTAGTCATTTGCACCTCGACTCCATGACGAATAAGTTCATCTCGGCATTTTAAAGCCACGACTAAAACAATAATTTTTTCAATCAAATTTCCATATGATGTACCTGGATCACTACCACCATGTCCTGGATCTATAGTTACTTTATACATAATTATTCCTCCTCTAAATTTAAAATAAAAGAGTAGAATTGCTCCCACCCTTAAAACTATTTATTAACTTGCTTAACCAATTGATTTGCATATACGCTTGCCCCTACTATTAATACACCTTGTATAATTGCATTGATATTAAATCCAATAATTCCAATAGATAACCCTACACCTATAGGTAATAAAATTACTGGTATATACTTGTCTGCGACCTTCTCAGTCCCCTTAAGCACCATACCAATAACATATAATACTGGTATTAAAATTAAAGCATTTTCTGTAATATAATTAATAAAATCCATAATTATCTCTCCTTTATATTTTAAATATAAGAGCTATAGCTCCAGCAATTAAAGCTCCTGCTACAGTTCTCCAAAGCCATGTTTGACTATCCTCTAATTTCTTAACTCTGTTGTACAAGTCTTTGTTATTAACATCCAATAACGTTTCTATTCGTACTAATCTTTCTTTGATTTCTTGTATATTATCATCTGCCATAAGTCACCTCTCAAATTTAAAATTAGACATAATAAAAGAGACTAGAATTTAATCTAATCTCCTAAGATCTATTGGTTCGCTTTATCTATCTATTGTTCTACTTGTGAAACGCCTAAAATCATTGATTTCTCTTCTTCAGTAATTCTTCCTTTAGTGACCATATTAGTTAAAAAGAACTCATTTATCTTCTTCATAATCCACATGTTTTTTAGAAATTCGAACATATTATAGCACCTCCAATAAAGCAGCTTCTAGGGCTGCTGTACGTTCTTCCAAAGTAAGAGGTGGAGTAACTGCAACAACATGCTCTGAAACAAACTCTTCTACGTAATCAAATAAGTTCTTTCCGGTGACAATCTCTTTCAATTTAAATTGTTTACCCTCATTCTGCAATTTAAAAAATTGATTATAATCTTCAATAGTTATAGGGTTATCACTAATATCTATATCATGTATACCCTCGACAACAAAACTAAATTTCCCATCATTTATCCTTAAATAATATTTATCTTCCATAACTTAACACCTCCATATTTAATAACCAAGAGCAAACCAAAGAGATTTACCCCCAAAATCAGCACAAGATAAGGTTGAAACATAACCAGCTTGAGTTGCGGTAAATGAGGAAAGCTTTTCATACCCATATGTCATAATAGCAAGAGCAGATTTACTCCATGTCCATACACTTGATTTTGTAACATAAGGGCCAATGTTACTATCAGTAAAACATGACTTTCCAATAGATGCAGCCCAAATGCAAGTAGAAGGAAACTCTATGGGAAAATATACGTCATGGGAACCAAGTGTTACTCCCCATTGAAGAATCATCCCATTTGGTAATTTTGTGTATCCACTTTCAGTTTTACTATTAATAAATCCACTCTCTAAATCAACTCCACTAGCCATTTTTACTTGTGCGGCGATAGTTCTAAAATATATCTCGTCAAAATCTGTTCCATTATCTAATTTATACACAGCACTTTTTACTGTTCCCACCTTACCACTCTCCTTTTACATAAGTTGTATCCATATTCGACCACTAATTTGCCCTGAAGGCCTAGCTGTAGAAGTTATTATTTGAGTTCCATCTTTTCCTGGAAGTCCTTGTGTCCCTGTAGCTCCAGTATCTCCTTTTATTCCCTGAGGTCCTTGCGCTCCTGTAGCTCCAGTATCACCCTTAAGACCTTGTAATCCTATTGGTCCAGTATCCCCTTTAGTCCCTTGAATTCCCTGAATCCCTTGTGGACCTCTAACATTTACAGTAGTAGGAATTGTTATGCTGCCATTATTAACCCAGCTTAAATTTCCATTTAAATCTATACTAGGTCTCCATGTAAATCCATTGGCTCCCGTTTGTCCGGTAGCCCCTATAAGTCCTTGTGAACCTGTATCGCCTTTATCTCCTTTTAGACCTTGTGCGCCTGTGGCTCCAGTATCTCCCTTGGGCCCTTGTAAATCTACGACCGCCTGCATAGCTTCAATAAACACCTTATCATCGCTACTTAAAGCTGTTTTAAATGATATTGAGTTTCTGCTAGTTTCATTAAATATCCTATTAGAAAGTCTTATTCCATTTAAATATACTTTAATAGCATTTATTCCTATTGGATAAACATAACCATCATTCCAAGTAAAAACCTTCTGACCTTCTGTAGCTACAAAATGTTCATGAAATACTACATAGGATTGTCCGTTACCGGCAGGCCCTTGAACTCCTTGAATACCCTGTGCCCCTTGTATTCCTTGAAGTCCAGTATCTCCCTTTATCCCTTGTATTCCTTGATCCCCTTTGTCACCCTTTAACCCTTGTTCCCCTTTATCACCTTTAGGTCCTTTGATATTGACAACAGTAGGATTAACTAAGCTCTTATCATTACTCCAACTTAAGTTACCACTTGCATCTATGGATGGCTTAAAGGTTGCTCCAGTATCACCAGTATTGCCTTTAAATCCTTGAGCTCCTATATCACCTTTAGGACCCTGTATACCTTGAACACCCTGTTCTCCTTTTATACCCTGTATACCTTGTGGACCAATACCACCTATATCACCCTTAGGACCTTTTATATTCTTAAGTAATGGACTTTCTATGGAACTTTTAATTTCCCAGCTAATATTTCCACTATCATCTACTGAAGGGTACCAAGCTTTTGGGACTGTTCCTGCTTCATTAGGTATAGATGAAACGCTATTATTTATTTGTTCCACTACAGTGCTTCCTATAGTTCCTACTGCTATTTCTATAGTTAAATTACCTTCATATATTTCTCTTACTTCTGTTATTCTTAAGTCCTCATTAGTTTCTTTACTTTTTACAGTTACTATATCACCTAAGTTCCAATCCCTCTCATACAGCAAATTTTTATTTATTATAGTGGATTCGGTATTTATTACATTGTCAAATTGACTTAACTTAGCTAACCCTCTATCCTCTAAATTCCCATCATCTGATATATCTCTAGCATCTATAAATACTTCTCTTCTATCCAATCCTATAGCTTCACTCTTTTTAATTTCTTTTATTTCTCTTTCTACACCTTCACCCTGGCCACCGACATAGGCAATGTTCTTATAATTTACAGAGTTAGAAGTATGAATAGCATTAGCAATATTATTAAATTCAGACGAAAATATAACTCTTGAATTTATACTTTGTGTTGCAGCTCTGTTTATTCCTACCTCAACATCAAATATCAATTTCTTTGTCTTAGGATCTAAATAAATAAACCATCCTATTTCTCCAGTTTTAGACATACTCTCAGTTTCATTCATAAGATTTTTATATCTACTTTCCCAACTAAGAATTGAACCTCTATTTTTATTAGGTGCAATTATTAAATTGGGTATTTTCCTATTTACATCTACTGGATTAACACAACATACATCTATGTAGTGCTTTATTACACTTTCAACATCACCCTTGAATTTATCATAGGCTTCTCCATTAGGTGGTATTATTATTCTTCTTTCTAATATACTTTTTATATCTCTTCCTTTAACTGTTATTTGTTTCTTAGCTTCATTTTCTTCTACTTCTTCAATAATCATAGCTTTATTTTTATTTAAATATATATAATTATCTTTTTTAAGAATGGAAGAGTATTTAATTGGTGCTACTAAATGAAATTCTTTGGATTGAAAAAAACTTTTTACAAAATAAAAAGAGATATAATCCTCTATATCTCTAATAAACGTTAATTCATTATTGAGTATTTTTAAACTAGTTCTATCCATATATCTCCCACCTTATGAGTAGTTGGAGTAGTACTTTGAATATAAATCCCTCTTATACTCTGCCCTTGCATATTAGTAAACCAATCCTGCCATATACTCTTCTTTACTCCCCACTGTTGATTAAATAAATTCCACATAGCTTGTAAATCATCTTTACCTGAGAAACTCATATAACCACATAATGAAGCTTGCCCTCTTTCATCTTCAACCATTACTGTATCATTGTTAATAGTTATTTTAGCTAAAGATAATTCATATACACTACTATTTCTAGTAAGGTTAGGTGGATCTGTAGCTGTCCCTTCTACAACTACTATATTCATTATTCTATTTGCTATATCTAACCTTAATATCATTCTTTCAATTTTGGTTACTCCTGTAGGTATTGTTTTAGTTAATTCAGTATTATTAAGATATAAATATCCATTTATACATGCACTACCTGGTAATATCTTCATTTGAGCATTACTTACCTTAACTACTCTTAAGCTATCTGTACTAGGATTAATTCCATTACCTATAAAAGTTTTAAAGTAATTTGCAAAATCTTCACTTTTATATTTTCTATCCCCGTTTACACTATTAAAAAAGCCTCCAAATTCAGCCATTTTGTCACCTCCTATAAACTAAAGTAATGGCATTTATATTTTATTACTACACTTTGTGGTAAAAAGTCTCCATCTGTAGCATAACTAATCATATTCTTACCATGATCTAGATTAAAGAATGTAGTATCAATATCTATATAATGATATGCTTGCTCTACTATATCTCCTCTAATAACTTGTACTACTTTATTATCAAAAGAGGTATTAATATAAAGTGTTTCATCATCTGCAAGATTTCTATTAACCTTTATAAACTTACCAGCATTTAAAGTTATAGATGGGTTTAGTGCTGGACCTTTAAAAAAGACTTCTAGTGGCGCTTCTACATTTCCATAGTTGTTAATCTCAATTTCATTAGGTCCTTTTTTTGCAAACTCAATACCA
>DAMAVY010000099.1:0-9189 GCA_032077725.1 Clostridium sp.
AAAAAAAATTTTAAAAAAAATATTCTTTAAATTTTCAAAACCCATGATGATAAAACTGATTTACAGTGATTTTAAGACAAGTTGATTGCTTGTACGAATTGGGATATTAGAGATAGGCATAAACTCTATTATAATCAATATGATGGCGATTTAACAGTGCTTTAAAAACATATATATACAAATCGGAAATTAGACAATTTGGAACATATACTAAAATAAGGTATAATTAAGTAAGAGATAATAAAACTATGGGGGGAATAGAAATGCTTGATAAAATTGATTCGGAGATTATAAAAACTCAAGGGGACATACTTACAATGCTAGATAATTTACTAGAGAAACGTGATAATGAATGGTGGAGTAATTTTTATTCTGATAAGGGAAAATCAATCCCGTTCTTTAAAAATATTCCTGATGAAAACCTTGTTTCATATTTTGATTCAGGATTATTAAATCATGGAAAAGCACTTGATATTGGATGTGGAAACGGCAGAAATTCATTATATATGGCACACAAAGGGTTAGAAGTTTATGGAATAGATTTTGCAAAATCACCTATTGATAAGGCTAAGCAATTGGCAAAAGAACAATCTATAGAAGTGGATTTTAAATGCAAGTCAATATTTGACTTTCAATGTGAATCAGAGGACTTTGATTTTATCTATGACTCTGGATGCTTTCATCATATTAAACCTCATAGGAGAAATCAATATTTAAATAACGTATTAAAACTTTTAAAACCAGACGGATACTTCGCTATGAATTGCTTCAATTTAAATGGTGGCGCAAATATATCTGATTATGATGTATATAGAGATTATTCAATGCATGGTGGAATTGGATTTTCTGAATATAAATTAAAAACTATTTTAGAATCATACTTTAATATAATTGAGTTTAGAGAAATGAAAGAGGTCAAAGATGAAAACATTTTTGGTAAATCATTTATGTGGACAATCTTAATGAAGAAAAAATAATATGAAATAATAGGTTAAAAATTTATATGGGAGAGTATGAAAGAACAAATTTACATTCAAAATTAGAAGTTAGGGTAATGTTAAGTTAGGGAAGTATCGAACTACCCTAACTTAAATCCTTTATATCCTCGACCACAAGAGTGCCAGGCTTTACGGTTAGAATTATAAAATCTATATTGAGTAATAGTGTTGCATTTGAAATCATGCTATAATATGGATAAAATGGGATTTGAATAATATATTATTATTAAAGTATTATAAGAAAAAGAGGTGAGTTTTAGTGAGAGTTTGCTAGTTGATATTAAATCTCTCATTAAAGACAAGTTATGAAAAAAGAAAAAAGATTCGAAACTAAATATACTCAGGGTACCCTTGAAAGCTTTAGAATAATAGTTGATAAAGAAACGGTAGTAAATTATTTATATGTGAGTAATGGGAATTCAGGTGGACTTACGGTGCTTTTAGATTCACAGGGAAAACCTGTTGTATCACCAAGAGAAATGTAAGGAGGGGAATATAAATGGATAAAGAAATGATTGGAATGTGTGGTTCATACTGTGGGGCATGTGAATGGAAAGAAAAAACTAATTGTCCAGGGTGTCAAAGGTGCGCAAGTAAACCATTCTGGGGAGAGTGCAAAGTTGCAAAATGTTCAATAGATAAAGGTTATAATCACTGTGGGCATTGCTTAAATCTACCATGTGAAAAATTAAAAGAAGCTTTTAATAATAAGGAGCATGGTGATAATGGAGAGAGATTAATTAATCTAAAAGATTGGAAAGAAGGTAAAGAAATTTATCTGAAAATTAGGTCATTAAAAGAAGATAAGTAAAGATGATGAGATGATAACTGAGTATAATATTTTTATTAAATTTGTCGTATAAGGGAAATAATTATAAGGTTACTAGGATATTGGAGGCGAATAGATGGCAAAGTATAATGAAATTACTTGTGAAATAGCATGTAATAAGTTAAAAAGGAAAGTGCCCTTTGCTTGGGATTTAAATATATATCGAGGATGTGAGCATGGTTGTAAATATTGTTATGCTATGTATTCACATAAGTATTTAGATTCGGACAAATATTTTGATGATATTTATGTAAAGACTAATGTGGTAGAGCAATTAGAGAAGCAACTAAGTAGTCCTTCTTGGAAAAGAGAAGTTGTGAATATTGGAGGGGTAACAGATAGTTATCAACCCGCAGAAGCTCATTATAAACTGATGCCGGATATATTAAAGCTTATGATAAAGTATAAAACTCCTTGTATTATTTCAACTAAATCTGATTTGATTTTAAGAGACTATGATTTAGTTGAAGAATTGTCTAAAGTTACCTATGTAAATGTAGCTGCTACAATTACTTCTATGGACGAAAATATACGCAAATTGATAGAGCCAAATGGTGTAGAGTCTCTAAGGCGATTTGCCATGTTAAAGGAATTTAGTAAAACTAATGCTTCCACCGGACTTCATTTTATGCCTATTATTCCATATATAACAGATACCACTGAAAATATAGATTCACTATATTCTCATGGTAAGGAGAGTTGTGTGGATTATGTTCTTCCAGGAACTCTCTATTTAAGGGGCAGCACAAGAACAGTATTTTTGGATTTCATAAAGAAAGAATTTCCACAGATATATGATGATTTATTACTACTTTATAAAACTGGTGGAGCAGATAAGGAATATAAAAACAGTTTATATAAAACAGTAAATGCCTTGAAAGAGAAATATGGCTTATCAAGCAGTTATTCAAAACCAATGAAAGAGAAATTGAACCAAAATTCCTGTACTCAATTATCGATTTTTGGTGAAGATTAGGAGAAGAAAATATGATTAAAATAAAAGATGATCTAAAACCTATAATTAGAAAGGCTACAATGGAAGATGCAGGCGAAATTGTAGCCTTAGTTAAACAGGTAATGGCAGAGGTTAGTTTCTTTCCAAAAGAGCCTGAAGAATTTTCAATAACAGCGGTGGAAGAAGCAGAATATATCAAAAGAACCTCTTTATTTTTGGTAGCAGAAATAGAGGGGAAAATAGCGGGTTCTACTACATTACAAAGGGGAAATTCAGCAAGGACAAGCCATGTAGGAGACTTTGGTATAACAATTTTAAAAGAATATTGTGGCTTCAAAATAGGAACTCTTTTAATGGAAGAAGTTATAAAGTGGTGCAAGGAAAATGGAATTGAAAAAATTGAATTAGAGGTTTTTGAAGAAAATACACCTGGCATAGCGCTTTATAAAAAGTTTGGATTTATTGAAGAAGGAAGAAGGAATAGAAATATAAATATCAAGGGTGAATATAAAAACACTTTACTTTTAGCTAGATTTTTATAGATAGTAGCTGCATTATGAATTAGTTTATTCAACAACTTCAATGAGATAGAATTTAAATAAGGAGAGGAGATGTTATGTTGAAAGCACAAATTAATCTTATTACAATTTGGACAAACCATATAGATGAAATGAAGAAGTTTTATAATGAGGTACTCGGATTTAAGATAAAAAATGATTTGGGAAATTATGTAGAGTTTCAAAATGAAGGAGTTAGATTTGCTCTTTGCACCCGCGATGTTATGTATGACTATAGTAGTGAATATGAAAAGAAAACTACTGGACAGGGCTTTGAGTTGGCCTTTCCTTGTGATACCCCTGAGGATGTTAATAAATCCTATGATAAATTAATTGAGGGTGGTGCAACCGCTATACATAAGCCGCAGGATATGCATTGGAATCAAAGAACGGCATTATTTGCTGATCCAGATGGAAATATCCATGAAATTTTTGCAGAAATAAGTTAAGAGATAAATATGGACAAATAATATTATAAAAGGGGATAAATTATGATTGATGTTTATAAAGAGTGTCCTATACTAAAAAATGATTTTATAACATTAAAACAGACAACCATGGAAGATGCAGAGGAATTATTAAAGTGTTATTCAGATAAAGAGGCTGTGAAATTTTTTAATTCAGATAATTGTCATGGTGATGATTTTTATTATACAACGGTTGAGAGAATGAAACAGTCCATCGATTTTTGGGATTTTTCCTATAAAAACAGATATTTTGTGAGGTGGACAGTAATCTTAAATGATACCAACGAAAAAATTGGAACTATTGAAATGTTTAATAGGGGATCCGAGGATGAGTTTAATTGCTATGGTGTATTAAGAATTGACTTGCAGAGTAAATATGAAAAACAAAAATATATAGATGATATTTTAGAAATTGCAAATGAAAATTTCTTTAAATTATTTAATGTTAATCACATTCTTACAAAGGCTATTCCATATGCATTGGAGCGTACCTTGTCATTGGAGAAAAAAGCTTATGTTCCACTAAATAAAAAAATGATGGAATATGATGATTATTTTGTAGCAAGTAAAGGGAAATGTCGTGATTTAAAATCTAATTAACTATGATATATTCTAAAAAACCATAAGAATCACTCACAAAATCTTGGATAGAGAATAATATGTGAATATATTTATTTGATTGATGGAGGATTTCAGTGGGATATTATATTAAAGTTGAACCCAATGTGAAAATTTACGTAGAGGATCTTAATCCAGAAGGAAAGAAAACAATCCTATTTTTGCATGGTTGGCCTGGTAGCCATAAATTGTTTGAATATCAGTTTGATGAGCTTCCTAAGATGGGATACAGATGTATTGGAATAGACACAAGGGGCTTTGGAGACTCTGATAAGCCCTATGAAGGCTATGATTATAATAGGTTATCAGATGACGTTAGATGTGTAGTAGAAGCACTAAATCTTAAAGATTTCACACTGGCAGGGCATTCAACGGGAGGCGCTATTGCTATTAGGTATATGGCTCGGCATAAAGGACATGGTGTATCTAAACTAGTTCTTATATCTGCTGCGGCACCAAGTCTTATAAAACGTGAAAATTTTCCATATGGGCTAAATAGAGAAGAAGTAGTTAAAATCATCCAAGGAACACACAATGATCGTCCAAAAATGCTTAGAGATTTTGGAGATATATTCTTTTTTAAGTATATAAGTGAACCATTTGCTAAGTGGTTTGCAAGCCTTGGAATACAAGCATCAGGGTGGGCAACTGCAGCCATTGCAAACACGTGGCTTGGTGAGGAGAAATTATTTTCTGACTTAGAAGCAATAAGGATTCCAACATTAATTCTTCATGGAATTCATGACAAGGTGGTTTTGTTTGAACTCGCTGAAATTCAAAACCAATTCATTAAAAATTCAAAGCTTGTACCATTCAGGTATAGCGGGCATGGAGTATTCTATGACCAGAAAGAAAAATTTAATGAAGAATTGATGAGGTTCGTTGAGGAATAAGACTTTATAACATAGTAAATTTAAACAAATACCGTATTATCCAGCAATGAATAAACGGTATTTTAAAGAAAAATATTATTATATAGGGGAATTAATCATGGATATAAATATTGTTAATAGTTTAAAAGAAAATTTTAAATTGAGAAACATTGAAGTAGAGTATTTTGAAACTTTAGAAGAAGTTAAGTCAAATATATTAAAAATAATAGATGAAAAATGTACAGTTGGGATTGGACATTCTGCCACTCTTCAGAAAACAAATATCGTAGATTCATTAATAAAAAGAGGAAATGTAGTATATGATAAAGAACTTGCAATGACTAAAGATGAAGTTAAAATGATAAAAAAGAAAGCTCTTATCACTGATTTTTATATTACTGGTTCCAATGCTGTGACCCTTGATGGGAAAATTATAAATGTGGATCATAGTGGAAATCGAGTAGCGGCAATTGCTTATGGGCCGGATAAAGTAATTATAGTTGTAGGGAAAAATAAAATTGTAGAAAGCGCTGAAGAAGGAATAAAAAGAGTTAGAAATATAGCATGTCCTTTAAATGCAAGAAGAGCAGGATATAATCCACCATGTGTGCTACTAAACAAGTGTGTGGATTGTTTATCTAAGGAAAGAGTATGTAATGTGCTTTCAATAATTGAGGGACAAGCTGATAAAAATAGAATGAAACTATTTGTAGTAGATGAAGAATGTGGATTTTAAAAACTATTTAGTAAGATTTAAGTAATAAATAGTTATTATATATTTTAGCTTTGAAATATTGGCAAATTAATAAACATAAGGAGAAGATAATTATGAATGATAATATAATATGGATATTTTTAATATGTGTAACCTTAGGGGTTTTACTATCGACTGGTAGCCAATTACAAAGGGATATTGCACGTGTTAATGCATCATTATGTAGGCTTGAGAAACATCTAGGAGTGTCAAATCCAGAAACAGATAATATAGATGAAGAGTTAAAAGAACTTATTTCTAAGGGGAAAAAGGTTAAAGCCATTAAAAGATACAGAATGGCTACGGGAATTGGGCTTAAAGAAGCTAAAGATTATGTTGATAGATTAAGTGAGAGTTTATAATTAAGGAGGATTAATCTATGGAATTTATTTATTGTACTACATGTGGTAAAAAGCTTAGCGAAAGGATTGTTGGTGATGAAGGTTTAGTGAAGTTTTGCAATTATTGTGTTAAACCATATTACGAAAATCCTGCTAGCTGCGTTGTAGTTTTGGTTATAAATGAACATAATCAAATACTACTATTAAAGCAAAACTATATTTCCAAAACCCATTGGGGAGTAGTTTCTGGATATGTACAAAATGGAGAAACATTAGAGAAAACAGCGATAAGAGAGGTTTTGGAAGAAACAGGTCAACAAGCTGAAAAAGTACAGTATGTTGAAAGCTATTTCAATGAAACTAATGAATTAGTAATGGCTGGATTTATTGCTTTTGTTAAGGCTAAACCTTTCAGCGATTCTAATGAAGTTGATGATATCATGTGGTGTGAAATTGATGAAGTTAATAAATATATTGCAAGAGGTAACAATTTCTCTGGTGCTCTTTTTGATAATTCAAGAAAAATATTAAACTTATAAAGCTTTAAAACTATGGTGATTATTATATTAATAAAAATAAAAAGGTGGATACATCTAAAGGGAGATTAAGTAAATGAAAATACAACTAAGAAAGCAGTTAGTTAATCAAATAGAAAATCCATCTAAGGTTAAAATCAATGAGCTAGCGTCAGAAGGAGCAGAATTAGAAAGTGAATTAAATAGTTATTTATCAAGATTTTTAGTGGGAACCTTAGATCCAGATTTAGCTGGTAATAAGCCAGATATATTTATTAAAAATCTTCAAAACAATAAACTAGGCAATTTTTCGAGAAAATACATTATAACTGCAGAGCATAACGATGAAGTAATAGGAATTTTAATAGCTTTGCCTGAAAAAGAGAGTGGAATTCATATTTATTCATTGCATGTTGCACCAGAATACCGAAACAAAGGAGCTGCTTCTGCATTATTAACTTCATGCATAAATGATATGTATACAAAGAATATAGAATATCTGCTTATAGATGTACACAGGGATAATAAACCTGCTTATAATTTATATAAAAAGTTTGGATTTATAGAGGTTTGAAAAAATCATTACATTATAAAAGGAGGATTACTATGCTACAACTAGGTTCTACCTATCTTATAGTAAAGGATATGGAGAAATCCATCGCCTTTTACGAAGCTTTACTTGACATGAAGGTTTCAGCGCAAAACTTTAATAGATGGGCACAATTTAATTTTGGTAGTTGCATTGCTTTATATAACCCTAAATATGATGAGGAATTAATAGCAAAGGGAGAAAATTTAGATGCCCATTATAGCAAAGAATATATGGACTATATTACAAACAAAGAGATTAAATATGGTAATAATTTCGTTTTAAATTTTTATATTGATGATCTAAATGAGGAATATGAGAGAATAAAGAAACTTAATATAGGTAAAGTCACTGATATTATGTATTTAAATATCAAATCACCATACTATCATTTTTTACTAGAAGATCCAGATGGAAATACCATTGAGATCACAGGAAAATATTTTAAATAAGGGGTGTAATATGGACAATTGTAATAAAGAAGGAGTACCTACTAGAGAAGAAGCTGAATTTATTTTAAAGGAAGCAGAAAAACTGAATCCAGGTCCATGGGTGCAGCATTCAAGGTATGTAGCCCAGGGAGCAAGTTTGATTGCACAGGAAACTCATGATTTAGATCCAGAGCTTGCATATATTTTAGGATTATTACACGATATAGGCAGACGAAAAGGTAGATATGGAATGCGTCATGGTTTGGATGGATATAAATATATATCTAGCAAGGGTTATGAACTGGTAGGAAGAATTTGTTTAAGCCATATTGCCTTTAAATATAATAATCAGGTTATAACTGTAGGAAAGTGGGATGGAACTAAGGAAGAGCACGATTTTGTAATAGAGTATTTATCAAAAGCTGATGATACGGACTACGATAAGTTAATAAAGCTATGTGATTATATATCCCTACCAAGTGGATTTTGTTTGATGGAGAAAAGAATTGTAGAAATGGCTCTAAGAGGTGGAATAAATGAATACTCAGTGCCAAGATGGAAGTCTACTCTTGAAATTCAAAAATATTTTGAAGATAAGATGGGAAAATCAATTTATAGTATATTACCAAGAGTAGTGGAAAATACCTTTGAAATATAACTCATAATGTGCAAAGGATATACAAGGGGATTTGTTATATGAAAGCAGAATTATATGAAAGAATATTACAAACTGAATTGAAATATGTAAATTGTTTTTCAAATTATATTGAGAAGGAAAATTTTATTTCATTTAAAGATGATAAGCTAATAGATATGTACATGCATAACTTTATTTTTTTGAAAGAATCAATGGATAAGGATAAACGAAGAAGCTTTATTGAAAAAAAACTTGAAGAAATCCAGAGAGGGAATAGTGGACATTTGCATATTATGATGAATTATGGTGTGGAATTGAATGATTTAAAAAGCTTGATTACTGAGGTAGAAACTACGGAATACTGCTTCATGTCCATAGAACCAAAAAAATTCACTGAATTAAAAATAAAGGATGAGTGCACTATTTTAAAGGCAGATACTGATGAAATACTTAGGGATGGATACAAAGTAGAAGTACAAGCCAATAAAGTTGCCATGGGAGAAGAGTTTGCTATTAAAAGAAGCAAAAGGAAGATAGAGGTATACAAGGAAAATCCTAATTTGAACCTTTATGTGTGTTACAAAGAAAAGGAACCTATAGGCACATGTGAACTTTTCATAAAGGAC
>DAMAVY010000100.1:0-9125 GCA_032077725.1 Clostridium sp.
AGAGCTGCCTCTATGATATAAAAAGCAATGGGACATCCACTACCTTCTCCAAGTCGCATTCCTAAATGTAATACTGGATTCAATCCTATATATTTAAAAACATAACTAACTGCCTTCTCATCAGATTTATGAGAAGTAAACATATAATCTTTACTCTCTGGCTTTAAAATATATGCACATAAGGCTGCTGCACATGATATAACTCCATCTATTACTATTGGCTTTTTATTTTTAGCTGCAGATAAAAAGCATCCACAAAGCCCCGCAATATCAAAGCCACCCACCTTACTTAATACATCCACAATATCTTCCTTGTTAGGCTCATTCACTTCTAAAGCTTTTCTGAGAACTTTTTTCTTATGCCTAAACTGTTCTTCAGTTAGTCCTGCGCCTTTACCCACTAATTCATCTATATCTATTTCTAAAAGTGAAGCTATAACAGTAGCACTAGTAGAAGTATTCCCAATGCCCATTTCTCCAGTTCCAAATAAATCGTATCCCTCATCACAGATCTTATCTGTAATTTCTATACCTGTTTCTATAGCTTTTATTGCTTCTTCTCTTGTCATAGCGGGGCCTTTGCACATATTAGCTGTTCCATTATTTACTTTTCTATTTATTACTTTTTGACTGGAAACTTTTCCTAAAATACCAATATCTACAACAGTTAACTCTGCATTTGCTAAAGTTGCTAGAACGCCCACCCCTGTTTTCATTTCTGGCATGCGACTTGTAACCACTTCAGTAATTATTTGATCTCCTGAACTTACACCTTCTTCGCATATACCATTGTCAGAGCACATAATAATAATATTCTTCTTGTTCACCTTATTGAAAACTTGTCCTGTAATTCCAGCAAACCTTACAGCTATCTCTTCAAGTTTTCCAAGACTCCCAATTGGTTTAGATAAATTATCAATATATTTCATGGCCTTCTTTTTAGCATCCATATCACTTGCAGTTATGGAATTAATTGTTTCATTTAACAATGCCATTGAATTTTCCCCCTTTAAAATCTTTTTCAAAATCTAAAAGAGCAGTTAATATCTTATAATTATCTTCCCTACTTTTAACTGCTAATCTTATATAATTATCATTAAGACCTCTAAAATTTCTACATCTCCTAATAAGTATCCCCTTTGATATGCAGTAATTAAAAAGGGTTTCTCCATTAATATTCTCAAGTTTTAAAAGTAAGAAATTCGTATGACTTTCATAAACCTTATGTATAAACTTAAAACTTTCAAGTTTTTTAGTGAAATATTCTCTTTCTTTCTCAGTGGCAACTTTTGAGTTATTTATGTATTCTTCATCCTTTAACACACTTTTAATTGCAATCTCTGCAAAGGTATTTATATTCCATGGAATCTGACGTTTTGATAATTTTTCTATAAAATTAACATCTGAGCTTATGCCATAACCAAGTCTTATCCCTGGCATTGCAAAGAATTTAGTAAAAGCTCTTATTATGAATAAACATTTAAACCTAGAGCACATATCTATAAAACTTTGATTATTATCATTTATAAACTCTACAAAAGCCTCATCTATTATGACTTTCTTTTTATGTTCTTCACAAAACTTTACAATCTCTTTAAAGGCTTCTTTATTAATTATCCCACCATTAGGATTATTCGGATTTGCTATCACGAGACTATCGCAATCAACTATCTTATCCATAATATCTTTATAGTTGTAGCTAAAATCCTCATTAAGATGAGAAAATACAATTTCTTCACTAGAATTTTTAGCTACGGTTTCATATTCAGAAAAAGATGGAACCACAATACAAGGCTTTTTTAGTTCTGAAATTGCAAGGTTTATTATCTCTGCTGCTCCATTTCCTAAAATAATATTTTCTTCAACTATCCCATGATTTAAATATTCTTTAATGTGAAACTTTCCTTCTCTATATTTCAAATCAGGGTAACATGTAATGTTCTCTAAAGCTTTGTATATGTTCTTTGTAAAGCTTTTAGGTACACCCATGAAATTTATATTAGAGCTAAAATCCACAAGATCAATACCTTTAAACTTACCTTCTGTATAGATATCTCCACCATGCTCTATAAAACTTTTATAAGTATTCATTAATATATTCTCCTTAATTAAAAAAAGTGGCAGTACGCTTTGACGTACTGCCACTAGAATTAACTTACAACTAATAAAGATTCATTGCCTTTTAATAGTCACAATTCACTCTAATAGACCTTCCCTCCGAAAGCATATAAAGACGTAAACTTAGGCAGGTTTCCTGACTCATCAATCTCCCTCATCTTATCCTTCCCCTATATCATAGAGTGGTTTATTAAGACTTGTCATCAATTACAGTAGCGGGGGCTGTTGCGGGTTTTTACCGCATTCCCTTTTCACCTTTTTCAAGGCACCTAAATCTGATATTTAATTTCACTTTCAGTATATGACTTTCTTCGGATATTGTCAAATGCATTATAGGGAATATTCTAATAAATAAAAATCCATATTAAAATTCCAGTAGAAATTTAATGTGAATTATAGCTTAAAGAATATCCTTTTTTCTAAATGCTATAAATGATAAAAAGTAGCAGAGAATTGTAGTTAATATTAATACTATTATACCATTAATGCAAGTAATGTTTTTATTTCCAAATTCCGTTATCATAGCTCCACTAAGTATACCTGGTATATTACCGTAGGTAAAAGGAATAATTTCAGCCATTTTATCCAATATTCTTAATTTCGAGTTGAAGATATAAAAAGTAGTATAAATTATAACTGATACACTTATAGCTCCAGCACTATTACCTATTAATGTAGATATAAGAACTGCTATAGCTACTATAGTTATAATTAACAAGACATATAATGGTATCATATATAATATAAAGCTTCCCATGCCTATCATGGAAACTTCATATGATTCTCCAGCTTTAAATATACTTGAAAAGCTTCCTGTATAATATTCAGTAGGATAATTCATTGATCCAAACCCCTTCACTAATCCAAGAACTAGAAAAAAGCTTAAAAATATAGTTACCACCGTCACTATACAAATAAGAGTATAAGAAATTATTTTAGACATCATTATCTTCTTTCTAGATATAGGTTGGATAAGTAAAAGCTTAAAGGTTCCCTCCTCTATTTCATTAGAAATAGAATCTGAAGATAGCAAAAATAAAAGAATTATTAAAATTAACGGAACAATATCACTACCAGCTCGTCTTATAAAATTGTATGAATTCATAGAACAGTTTTCTATAATAGGTTCTATATTTTTATCTAAAAGTATCTCATTTTTCTTAATTCTCTCCTCAATATCTGCACGGTCTTCACCTGAAATAACAGTTCCTCCATTAATACCCTTTATTGTCATTTTGTCTAATTTAACCTCTGCATATAACTTTTCTTTCCAATCATCTTTTTCTATTGCAGCTTTCTTTTGTGTTAACAAAATTACTTGACTTTCATAATCATCAATAATTTTTTTCATACGTACCTTTACACCATTACCTGTCTCCTTATCATACTCAACTTTAAGTGAAGTGAGTGCCTGATGTACTGATTCCATTTCCAAAGTACAACTAGTTATATCATAATCTAAAATTTGTTTTTCCAAAAAAATGTTTATCGAAACATATATTATAGTAAGTATTATTAACATTCCTATTCCAATTAAGTTTTTTTTCCTCTTAAAAAATTTCTTAACTTCAAAAGCAATTAGGTTTGTCAATTTATTTCACCTCCCCGTATATCTCTAAGTACTCTTTTTCTACTAAGGAATTTATAAGTTCAATTCCATCATATTCTATTTCATTGTTCATAAACATTTTTAGTAGACTATTTAATTTACTCTTATCTATGGTTATGATAAATTCATTCTTACTTATTTTATATTCATAAACAAAGTCACAGCCTTTTATTAGTTGCTCTGCTTTATGGATTTCATCAATGAAAATTTTGTAAGTCTGTTCATTCTGAGTTTTTTCATTGGTTTTTATGGAAACAATTCTTCCATCTTTAATAAAAATTATTTTATCGCACAGCTTTTCTATTTCACTTAGTATATGAGAAGATATTAAAATGGACATTTTATTCTCTTTAGAAAGTGAGGTAAGTATGTTTCTTAACTCAAGGGTTCCACTTGGATCTAAACCATTAGTAGGCTCGTCCAAAATCAATAGCTTTGGATCAGATAAAAGACATATTCCTAAAGCTAATCTTTGCTTCATTCCTAACGAATACCTCTTTACAGTATCATTTATTCTATCTGATAATCCAATAAAATCAATTATTGTATCCATTTTTTTTTTGAAATACCATTTATTTTTCTTATAAAATCAATGTTTTCCTTACCACTTAAAAGAGTATATAATCCAGGATTCTCTACAATTGCAGACATACAAGATAATGCTTTTTCTCTTTCCTTTAATACATCGTGTCCACAAATTGAAATATCCCCTTTATCAGGATAAATTAAGTTTGTTATTAGTCTAATAGTAGTAGTTTTCCCTGCGCCATTAGGCCCTACAAATCCAACTATTTCACCTTCCTCTATAGAAAATGAAACATCCTCTAGAATTTTATTTTTCCCAAAGTTTTTAGATAAGCTACTTATTTCTAATACTTTCATATTGATAACTTTCCTCCATTTCAAAAAATAGGGTCGGGTACCTTTTTTTATAAAAGATTGTATAATGTTTGGTATATTCTATAGTTACACCCTAATATGTTGTATATACTCTTGTGTAATGCATTCTCGATATAATACCTCCGACAATGTCCCCAAGTGAAGTTGTTTTTTTGCTGGTTTCGCTATACTTATACCCATTAGTATATACTACTCTAGTATATTGTTGATTAGTATCATATTCAAATACCCAGCTATTAGTATCTTGTTGCATAATATGATCCCATGACTTTAAAAGATCCTCTGCTTGCCTAGCCTGAGCTAGTAAAGGACATGATAACATTAAAAGACATATAGTCAAAGTTAATATTACCTTTTGGATGCCTTTTTAGATTTTTTATCCATATTTGTAACCCCTTTCCAACCGACCCTTGATATTATTGTATTACATTTTTTACTAAAGTCAAGTAAATACTTGTCATCTTTGTTCAGTAAATACTTGTCATCTTTGTTCAGTGAAAATAAAAAGCTCTCTTTCATTTTCATGATTGAGAGTTTATTGATTTACTTCGTGAATGTAATTTTAGTTACATTACTTATTAAGTTTTCTTTTATATCTTATTTCTATTAATAATATTTAGCATATTTCTATTATTAGTAATAACCCTTGGGATCTTAATTTGATTTTTTGATACACCTTTACTAAATAAAGACTCCTTTATTAGATTAAAAGTATTTGGTGATAAAAGCACTACTTTTACCCTGCCTAATCTTTTATTTTTCCTAGCTCTATCATAGGCTAAATTTGAATTTCTCATTTCATTGTCTAAAGTTTCTTCTAGTAACTTAACCTTATCATTTACTATATTGTTTTTAAGTTCAAAATAAAAAACATATCTTCCTGGTGTCATTGAATTATCAGGTATTGTAGTGTAATCCACTAAATTTAAATTTAATTTTCTTATTGTGTTTTTTATGGAACTGGCTAAATGTCCTTCATTAGTCTTTTCAGCTACCATATTAAGCACTTGATTCTTCCTATATAAAAATTCAATTTCTGGACAGCTATTATAAAAGTCAACTACCTTAATAACATCGCCAATCCTATATCTATAAAGACCTGCATAATTAGTAACAACTATTTCATATTTCTCATCTGTTTTTAGTTCATCCAAGGAAAGGGTTTGTGGATTATTTTTATCCGCATCTTCAATAGGAATAAATTCATAAAAAACGGTATCAGGAATTATAACATATCTTATCTTCCTTCCATAAGGATTAATTCCAATCATAGCTTCAGTCGCAGCATAAGCAGGAGAGTAAATAGGTAATGAATCCGTATAATAATTTACTTTATCATCATATATGGAAAAATTGGCTCCAGTTACTGTAGCAATATAAGATAAACTTGGCCATACTCTCCTAGCTATACCTTTAAAACCTTTTACGAACTCACTTTCTAATTTATCAGCTCTACTAACATTGGGAGAAATGAGTTTATTCAAATTCTTTCTTGTGTTTTCATCAATATTTAAATTGTTACTTATGCGACCTCTTCTTATATCTCTTACTAGATCTTCATGTTTACTCTCTAAAACTCTAAATAAGTCTAAAACGTTAGAAATAAAAACTCCACTAATATATAAAAGACTAATTTCTTCTAATCCAAATAATAAATGAAGATAAAGAGCAGTTTCCTTATCCTTTATTTCCATAACTTCTATAGGTGAAGTATATAAATATGGTAATATATACTTTATGCCCTTCATTCCTCCAGACGTAGCGGAGCATATTGGTGCTCCCCCTTCAGTATAGGTAGTCATAACTATATCAGCTATCATGAGGCCCTTTCCATAATTCCAATTTTCTTTAAAATTATCATAGGAAAATTTATTGGTAAGAAGGGCCATATACTTTGAAGCAATTTTTCTACTACTTTTAGTAGAAGGGATTAACTTTTGCTTTCCTGTAGTTCCTGATGTATGGCCAAAGTACTCTACATCTTCACTTATTAAAATATTCTTTTCACCCTTTGCCATTCGTTTTATATAATTTTCATAATACTCATATTCCGTTAATGGAACTTGCTTTTTAAAATCTTCTATAGACTTAATATCCTGAAAATTAAACTTAATTCCAATTTCACTTTTATCATTTGCCTTTAATATTTTAAATAGTACTTGTTCATTTACCTTTCTGCAATTTTGGGTTTCACTGTTAAACTTTTTTTCAACTACTGCTCCACCCAAAATAGCAATTTTGTAAAGAACTTTACTTATTACACTCGTAATAACACACTTCCTAAGTATTTTTCTATAATTAATATATGAAAAAAATTAGAATATTGCTGTATGCTTAATGGATAAAATAGTTTAAAATGTTATATATATCATAATAAATATTGTTTGTGAGGTGTAGTAATATGATAATCTATAAAAAATGTTCTGATGTTGATATTGATTTAGCTTACAATGCTTTTATCATTGGTTTTTCTGATTACATTATTAAATTGTCCATATCAAAAGAAGATTTTATTAAAAGATTCTTCGGACCAGAGGGTAATTCACTAGAATATTCTCACGTTGCTTTAGATGGAGAAAAACCTGTAGGTGTTATCCTTGGAGGCATAAAAGTTTGGGAAGGTGTAAAAACCTTACGTTGTGGTACTTTAAGTATAGACCCAGATTATAGAGGCAAGGGTGTAAGCAATAAGCTTATGGAACTTCATAAAGAAATTGCAATAGAAAATAATTGTGAGCAACTTTTCCTTGAAGTAATAGTTGGAAATGATAGAGCAATAAATTTCTATAAAAAACTTGGCTATGAAAAAATTTATGATTTAGCTTACTTCTCCTACGAAAACTTATCTGCCTTAATGGAATTTGATAATTCTGATGTTAACATAAACGAAATTAACCTTGAAGAATTTAAATGTATTTTAGAAGATTATAAGGATTTCCATATCAACTGGCAAAGTGACATTGAATATGTTGAGATGCTAACTAATGTGTTTTATTATGTTGCCTACCTTGATGATAAACTTGTTGGATACTTATGTGTGAGCACAACAGGGAAAATAAACTTTCTATGGACTGAAAAACAATACAGACTTAAGGGTATATCAAAATCACTTTTAGCAAAAGCTTGTACTTTAATTACAGCCACAAAACTTACTATTACAATTCCAAATAATGTTCTAGTTGAAGGGTTCTTAAAACATATGGGATTTAAGAGAGATGCAATTTCCCAATACGAAATGTATAAAACACTATAATCTATGATAAGCCATTGTAGACTTTAAGCCTTCTATCAGATATATCATTAATATGTTCTTTAAAGTAAAAAGCAAGTAGGAAGTCCCTACTTGCTTTTTGCATATATTTTTCTATTAACAACTTTTGAAACAAATGTATGAAGTAGCATTTCTATTCTTTAAGAAACTTACCCTTACTGCATCATCATCAAAAATTCTAAGTTACTCAGATTTTATCTCGATCCATCTTTCATCATAAAGCTTAATGCTATCACCAAGATCTTTAAAGGATTCGCTTCTATCAAGAATGCTTTCCTCAGGGTAAGCTACTGGATTATTCTTAACCTCATCATCAAGGAGTTCAAGAGCTGCCTTATTGGGTGTAGAATATCCTATATAGTCAATGTTGGTAGCTGCATTTTCAGGATCTAGCATAAAGTTTATAAACTGTTCTGCATAATCTTTATTTTCAGCATCCGTTGGAATACATAATCCATCTACCCACTTATTTGTACCAGTACTTGGAATCGCATAAGCTAAGTTTTCATTTTGCTCCATAAGGGTTACTGCATCTCCAGAGTAAACTATTCCCATTGCAGCTTCTTCAGCTAGTAGTCTATCTTTTCCCTCATCATTAACATAAGCAAGGACTAGTGGTCTTTGAGCAATTAATTCACTTTTAGCTTCATCTAATTCCTTCTCATTAGTACTATTTTGAGAATAGCCAAGCTTCATTAGGGCGATACCCATGGTATCTCTAACAGAATCAAGCATTAAGATTTCACCTTTGTACTTTTCATTCCATAGGATATCCCAGCTATCAACTTTATCATTTACCATAGTTTTATTATAGAGAATCCCAAAAGTTCCCCAAAAATAAGGAACGCTATATTCATCACTTTCATCATAACTAGGATTTTTAAAACTTTCATCTATATTTTTATAATTTGGAATTTTAGAGAAATCTATTTTCTGGATCAATTCTTCATTCTTCATCTTTTCAATCATATAATCTGATGGAACAACTATGTCATACTTTGAACCACCACTTTTTACTTTTTGATACATAATCTCATTAGTATCATAAGTTTCATAAACTACTTTTATACCTGTTTCATTTTCAAATTTTTCTATTAATGACTCATCAATATAGTCTCCAACATTATAAATGTTTAAAACGTCACTGGAAGATTTAGTTCCACAACCAGTAACCATGGTTGTCATTAATACCCCAGTACACACTAGAGCAATTATTTTCTTTATATT
>DAMAVY010000101.1:0-9066 GCA_032077725.1 Clostridium sp.
TACAACCTGTATAGGGTGTGCAGGACCAGGATTTCCAGATAAAAATGAACCTTTTATAAATTATGGAGGAGAATAAATCTATGAGAAAGATAATTATAGACCCATTGACTAGAGTTAGTGGAGTACTAAAAATAGAAGTTGAAGTAGAAAATAACAAAATTATAGATGCTAGAAGTAGTGGTGGACAATTTAGGGGGTTTGAAAGAATGTTTAATGGAAGACCCCCACTAGATATCATAAGATTAGCCCCTAGGGTTTGTGGAATATGTTCAACTCATCATGCCTTGGCGGCAACCTTAGCCATTGAAAATGCATTAGGAGTTACACCAGATTTTAATGGAAAGGTTGCCAGGGATATTACTAATGGCTTTGAATTCTTACAAAATCATCTAAGACATCTATACTTTTTTGCCTTTCCTGATTTTGTTGAGATTGCAAGTATAGATCCACTGCATAAAAATTTAACAGCTGCGGAGGCAGACTATAGATTACCTCCTGACATCACAAGGAGAATAAATGAAGATTATGCTGAGGCAGTGGAATATAGTAGGTTAGCTCATAGAGCTATAGCTGTCATGGCTGGTAAAGCACCCCATTGCCATGGAATATTTGTTGGTGGAATTACTACTTCTATAGGAGTTCAGCAGGTGGAAGCAATTAGTTACACTGTGAAAGTAATAAAGGAGTTTATAGAAACCAAACTCATGGAAGATATATATGTAATAGCTGAATACTATAATGATTATTATGCTATGGGCAAAGGCTATGATAACTTTATGGATTATGGACTTTTTGGAGATTATTTATCCCCAGAAATAAAATATTCATCCCCTGGGGTAATTATAAATGGGATTAAGGAAGACTTGGATATAAATCATATTACTGAAAATGTAGCTCACTCTTGGTTTGAAAATGCAGAAGAAAATATAATACCTGGAGCTTCTGAACCTTCAATGCCAAACGCCTATAAAAAAGATGGTTATACCTGGGTTAATGCAGCAAGATATAAGGGTTATGCTATGGAAGGGGGACCACTGGCCAGGATGATACTTAATGGTTACTATAATCATGGAGTTTCAGCTATGGATAGATTAGTAGCAAGAGTTATTGAAACGAAAAAAATATGTGAAAGCATAGAAGGGTTAATTGGGTTATTAAAAGTAGGGGAACCCTATCAAGAGCAATGGGTTATACCAGATGAGGCAAGTGGTGTAGGGATTACTGCAGCAGCAAGGGGATGCCTTGGACATTGGATTACCATAAAAGATAAGAAAGTATTAAATTATACCTTAATTCCACCATCAACTTGGAATTTATCACCAACAGATAATAGGGGAGTAAGGGGCCCAGTGGAGCAATCTTTAATAGGAACAGAAATAGCGAATCTTGAAAATCCTGTGGAAATAGGAAGGATTGTTAGAAGTTTTGATCCATGTCTTAATTGCGCCGCCCATGTAGTTAGTGATAGATACGAGCCTTTTACAATAGATTTAGTATGATTAGGGTCTTTGGCATAGGAAATATTCTTCTATGTGATGATGGTATAGGGGTTCGAGTAGTAGAAAAATTGAAGGAATACATTGAGAGATTAAGTAATAATGTAGAAGTTATTATAGGGGAAACGGATTTTATGTATTGTATAGAAGCTATAGATAATAGTGATTTAATTATTATTGTAGATAGTACTTACTTTATGACGGAACCTGGAACAATTAAGGTATTATCCTTTGAAAATTGTGATGAGTTTCTGAGAAAAAGTACTTCAGCTCATGGAGATAGTTTTTTAAGCTTATTAAGAACGGATTATAGAAATGTAAAGGGTTATGTAATAGGAATAGAAATAGGCAAGGTGGATTTTGACCTAGAGCTATCACAAAGTATAAATGATAAATTTCAGGATATATGCAAAGGCGTCTATGAAAAAATAAAAGAATTAATAGTTTGTAAAAAACCAAAAAATTAGGTAGAAATTTTAAATATATAACAGAAAATACTACAAAATAGTAATACGTATAGTATAATATTAACTATATTGAGAAAGAGAATTACAGATAACGAGATATGTTTTTAAGATTCTTATAATATTAACTATATTGAGAAAGAGAATTACAGATAACGAGATATGTTTTTAAGGTTCTTATAATATTAACTATATTGAGAAAGAAAGGGGAATGCCTCATGGCCGCACTAATTCCTTAAATTACACTACAAAGTATAAAAAATTTAAAGCCTAGTTAATTAGGTTTTATCGTTGTGTAATGAATTGGAGGACGGTTATGAAAAAAAATAATAATAGCAATAGGTATATATTATATACTATTGTTTTTTTACAAGGATTAGTTTTTTATGGGGCATTTTCTGTTGTATTTAGAGAGTCTAGGGGATTAGGGCTTAGCTATATATTTATACTACAAAGCATATTCCTTGTTCTTATGATGATTTTTGAAATTCCCTGGGGAATAATTGCAGACAAAATAGGCTACAAGAAAACTTTAGTAATATCTTATGGATTGTTTTTAGTTTCAAAAATAGTATTTTATTTTTCCTATTCCTTCTTTGGATTTCTCATGGAAGCTATAATAAGTGCTATTGCAATATCTGGGATATCAGGATGCGATAGTGCTATGCTATACTCCTCCATAGATAAGAATGATAGCGATAAAGTTTTTGGAATATATGGAGCAATGGGAACTGCAGGATTTTTAATTTCATCTTTGATTAGTGGTATATTAGTAAAAAAATCAATAGATTTACTTGCTTTTGCCACAATAATACCATATACAATTGCTTTCCTTATAAGCTTGGGGTTAAAAGATATTAAAAGTGATGAGATACCTATAAATGAAGAAAATAAAAGAAACAAACGAATTATAATGTCAACTTTAAGGGTGGCAATAAAAAACAGAAAAATAATGGTATTTGTAATTGCAGTAGCTGTACTTGGGGAAACTACTCATAGTATATGTGTATATTTAAATCAACCACTATATATTAGGAGTGGAGTGGATTTAAAGTGGTTTGGTATACTTACAGCAATTATGCAGATTGCAACCTTTATAGCTATTAGGGCTCATAAAATAAAAAAACTTGTGGGAGAGAGAAAGCTTCTTAATGGTTCATTAGTTATGGTTATTATATGTAATTTATTACTGCTTATGAGTAATATATCTTATATTACAGTGGCACTGATATTTATAGTAGAGGGAGCCTATGCACTAACTCAGCCCATTTCAGAAACTATTAAAAATGAGAGTATAGAAAGTGAGAATAGAGCTACAATTTTATCAGCTTATGCCATGGCTTCAAATGTAGTGGCATCTCTGTGTAATATAGCTATATCTATGGCATCAAATATATCATTAACAGCTGCACTTATATGCTGTTTACTATTGAATGTACTTTCAGTAATTCCCATGGGACTATACTTTATGAATAAAAAAGCAACTAGGAAGGGTGGTGAT
The DNA here is from genome assembly GCA_032077725.1 of Clostridium sp. Taxonomy (GTDB): domain Bacteria; phylum Bacillota; class Clostridia; order Clostridiales; family Clostridiaceae; genus Clostridium_J. Next base: position 3,462 of record DAMAVY010000101.1, read on the forward strand.
CTTTAGTGATAGCGTATTTTTAATATGCTACCATTGAAGTGAATATGGAAAATAAACATAAGAACAAGGTGCTGGCGCCTATAATTCCAGAAGATCTAGAAGAAATTTATTCTTTAGATAGAACTATAGAAGATGAAGATTATTATAGTAGTATAAAGGTATCAAATTGTGAAATTAATAATGAAAAGGCAAAGAATGTTGAAGTTACAGAAGCTATATTTAAAAATGTTAGTTTCAGGGAAGCATCTTTTTCACATATTGATTTAACGGATGTGAGATTCGAAAATTGTGATTTATCAAATGCCAATCTTAGTAATGGAAGTATTCATAGAGTGGAGATGATAAATTGCAAGCTTATAGGAGTGAATTTTTCAGATTCTAATCTGCAAAATGTTACCTTTAGAGAATGTAATGGAAACTATAGTAATTTAGCCTTTTCTTCTCTTAAGAATGTTAATTTTATAGATTCATCCTTTAACAATACGAGTTTTGAATGCAGTAAAATTTCGAATATAGAATTTAATAATGTAAATCTGAGACAAATTGATATAGCAAAAGCAACTGTTAAAGGAATCGACTTTACTAGGAGTGATATTGAAGGTTTAGTTGGAGAGGTAAGAGATTTATATGGAATCATAGTAACACCTATGCAAGCTCTATCACTTTCTAAAATTTTAGGTATTGTTATTAAAGAATAATTAAAGAATAATTAAAGAATAATTAAAAAAATATTGAAAAAACATAGAGAAAAAGATACAAAAACATAAAAAAAAAGATACAAAAGAAGATGCAAAAACATGTAAAGGAACACATAGAAGTTCCTTTTGTTTTTTGTGGAAATTGTATATATATAAGTGATAAGATATATAGTATATTATTAAGATTTTGCTTTGTATGAATATGCCATGTAAAAGATAGGAGATAATATTAATGAATGAATTAGACCAGTGTCGGAAAGAAATTGATGAAATTGATAATGAACTTATTGAATTATTTGAAAGAAGGCTTGATGTAGCTGTAAGGGTAGCAGAATATAAAAAGAATAATAATATGCCTATATATAATGAAGAGCGTGAGTCTCAAGTTATTGAAAAAAATGTAAGTAATTTAAAAAATAAAAAGTATGATATATTATCAAGAAGATTTTTTTTAAATCTTATGGAGCTGAGTAGAAGTCTTCAAGAGAGCATTATAAAGAAGCGTAAGTAGAATTAAGAAATATTAGTAATTTTAGGTATGTTTAAGGAGGAATATTATGGAGTTATACGGAATATTAGGTGAAAAGTTAGGTCATAGTTTATCACCTAGAATACATAAGATAATATTTCAAGCTGTTGATGTAGAAGGCGAATATAAACTTTTCGAGGTTACAAATGACAGCTTAGATAAATTTATACAAGACTTAAAGACTTTAGATTTAAAAGGGTTAAATGTTACGATACCTTATAAAGTAGAAATTATGAAATATTTAGATATTATTTCGCCAGAAGCAGAGAGGATAGGCGCAGTTAATACTATAGCTTTAGAAGATAATAAATTATACGGATACAATACAGATTATTACGGGTTTGGTTATATGCTGGAAGTACATAATGTAAAGGTGAATAATTCAGTAGCTGTTATTTTAGGAAATGGTGGAGCTACAAAAGCAATAAGCTATTATCTTTTAGATAATGGAATAGAAAAACTATATATTGTAAGTAGAAATCCTGAAAATAATAAGGGCTTAAAAAACGATAAAATTGAAATAATAAGTTATGAACAGCTTAAAAATATTAAAGGTGATATTATAATTAATGCAACTCCAGTGGGAATGTTCCCAAAAGAAGATGCAACTCCAGTAGGGGATGAAGTTATCGTAAATTTTGATACTCTTGTGGATATAGTCTATAATCCAGCAAAGACTGAGTTTATGCTAAGAGGTGAAGCTCTAGGTAAGAGGATAGTTGGAGGATTATATATGCTTATAGGTCAGGGAGTAAAATCTCAAGAAATATGGCAAAAGACAGCTATAGATGATAAAGTAATAAAAGATATATATGAGATATTTAGTAGGGAATTTAGTTAAAAGGGATTTTTTTAAAAGGGAGTTTAATTAATTGTAAGGGGTGAAAGTTATGAAGCTTATGGTGATTAATGGACCTAATCTGAATTTTATAGGGGTAAGGGAAAAGCAGATATATGGAACTAAGAGCTTTAGTGACATTGAAGAATATATAAAAGAAACCGGAGAAAAATTAGGACATGAAGTAGAACTACTCCAAAGCAATATAGAAGGAGAAATTATTAATTTTATTCAAAGAGCTTATAACGAAGGCTATGATGGAATAATAATTAATCCAGGAGCTTATACTCATTATAGCTATGCAATTTATGATGCTATAAAAAGTGTAAGTATAGATACAGTTGAAGTTCATTTATCACATATTTATGGTAGAGAAGAATTTAGACATAAATCTGTGACTGCACCAGCTTGTATAGGACAAATATGTGGCTTCGGTGAATATGGATATATTATGGCAATTAATGCCTTAGAAAATAGAAAGAAGGATAAAAGTGGAAAATCTTAGAGATAAGATAATAGAGTTATATATAAAATTAACTGAAAGTGGAGTTAGATTTTATTATAGCGATGATACAATTCCCTTTAGTGAGATTACAGAATTAAACCGTTGTGACAGTGAATATATATATTTTACTACGGAAGAGGAAAATAAAGTTGTAGCTTCTATAGATGATTTTAAGTTATGTCATTCAAAAGAGAATATAAATCTCTATGATTGGGCTGATTTGAGAGAATTTGACAGACTAATAGAAGAGCTTCTCTAGGAAAGTTAGATAGTGATTTATAGTTAAGGTAATAATATAATAAAATAGAGACCTAGATAAGATGACTTATCTAGGTCTCTATTTTAGTTCTGAAGAATTGTGCAAAATCTTGTCATTGAAAGTCCATAAGAGGGATAATAGTGAAAACAGTTAGCAAAGATGGGATTTATTATAAAATAATATATAACCCTATTAACATAAAATCTGTGGATAAAAAGTCGAAAACTCATAAACATTCATGAAAATCTGTATATAAGCCCATAAAGATGTATATTTATCCACTGCTGTTGATTACATTGTGGATAATGCTGTGGAAAATGTTGTTAATTACAATTATTTACAATTAGGCGAAGTTTATAGAATAAATATATTATGAAACTATAACATATAACAAATGGAGAATGTAATACAGAATATAGTTAAAAATTAAAAAATGTTAAGTAAACAATGAAATAAAATAATAATTTAGTATTACTAAACATAAAGAATATTAATATAAACATATATATGTTAATGTAAGGCGTATTAATGGGTTGGGTAGCGAAAAAGAATGAGTGAAAAATAAAAAAGTTTCATAAAACTATTGATTTGTATGTAAAAAAAATATAAAATAGAATTGTTTGTTTAGTAAATGTAAACTTTAGGTTTATATATAATACATAAAGTGGAGATGAAATTATGGAAATTGGCGAGAAAATAAAAAGTCTTAGAATAGAAAAGCAATTAACCCAAGAAGAACTAGCAAATAGGTGTGAATTATCTAAGGGATTTATCTCTCAAATTGAAAATGATCTAACATCCCCATCTATTGCAACTTTGGTAGATATTCTTCAAATACTAGGAACAAATTTAAATGAGTTCTTTAGTGAGGAGATCAATGAAAGAGTTAGTTTTACTTCTGATGATATGTTCGAAACTTATGATGAAGAATTAAAGTATAGATTAAAATGGCTTGTGCCAGATGCTCAGAAAAATGATATGGAACCCATATTAATTACCCTTGAGCCTTCAGGTAAATACAAAGAAGAAACTCCCCATGAAGGAGAGGAATTTGGCTTTGTACTTCATGGAATAATAAATTTACATTTAGGAGATAAGATCTATAAAATACGTAAGGGTGAAAGTTTTTACTTTAAACCTAAGTATAATCATTATATTTCAAATGAAGGTAAAACTGAAGCCACAGTAATATGGGTAAGTTCTCCACCTTCCTTTTAGAATATTAATTTAAAATAAACGAAGAGTTATATCACGTTTTGAGAAGAGGTGTTTTTTATTGGCTGATAACATAATTGAAATTAAAAACATATGTAAAACTTTTGATGATAACAAGGTTTTAGACAATATTAGTTTGGATATAAAGAAAAATGAATTTGTAACTTTACTTGGACCAAGCGGATGTGGTAAGACAACCACACTTAAAATTTTAGCTGGATTTGAAACTTGCGATGAAGGTGAAATTGTATTTGAAGATAAAAATATAAATGATACACCCCCTTATGAAAGGCAGATTAATACGGTGTTCCAAAAGTATGCATTATTTCCACATATGAATGTTTATGAGAACATTGCCTTTGGATTAAAGATTAAGAAACTTCCTAAAGATGTGATAGATAAAAAGGTTACTGAAGTTTTGCATCTTGTAGACCTTAAGGGTTTTAAAAACAGAAAAACTGATTCACTAAGTGGAGGACAGCAGCAAAGAGTTGCAATAGCTAGGGCTATCGTAAATGAACCAAAGGTGCTATTACTTGACGAGCCTCTTGGAGCTCTTGACTTAAAACTTAGAAAAGAAATGCAAATAGAATTAAAAAAGATACAGAAGCATCTAGGAATAACCTTCGTATTTGTAACCCATGACCAGGAAGAGGCACTAACAATGTCTGATACAGTTGTGGTAATGAATAAGGGTGTTATTCAACAAATGGGTACACCTGAGGATATTTATAATGAGCCTAAAAATAGATTTGTAGCTAGATTTATAGGTGAGAGTAATATTACAAATGGAATTATGTATGAAGATTATAAAGTAGAATTTTGTGGACATGTATTTAAGTGTGTTGATAAGGGCTTTGAAAGAGGAGAAGAAATAGACGTGGTAATAAGGCCTGAGGATATAAAAATAGTTGAGGAAAATGAAGGACATTTGAAGGGAATAGTAAAATCCGTAAGATTTAAAGGTGTTCATTATGAATTAGAGGTAAAAGAGGAGACCATGACCTTTATTCTCCATAATACAAGAAGCTTTGATATAGGTACTGAAATTGGAATGAATATATATCCTGATGATATTCATATCATGAAAAAATCAGGAGGGAACTAAAAAAAAGAAAAAGTCATATTTAGTTTATCCATATATACTTTGGAGCTCCTTATTTATAATTGTGCCTCTTATTCTTATTGTATTTTTTAGTTTTACGGTAAAGGTTAACGGAAGTTATGAATTTTCTTTAGTCAACTTTAAAAGGTTAATGGATCCCTTGTATATAAAAGTTTTTATAAGATCTATTATTTTAGCATTTAAATCAACAGTACTTTGTTTATTACTTGGATATCCAGTTGCATATATAATATCAAAAAAGCCAGAGCATAAACGTGCTATGCTTCTTTTGCTTTTTATACTTCCAATGTGGATGAACTTTTTACTTAGAACCTATGCATGGCTTGCTATCTTAGGTAAAAATGGATTAATTAATAACTTCATTTCAATGATAGGACTTGGTCCTATAGATATATTATATACAGAAAGTGCAGTAATGCTTGGAATGGTGTATAA
>DAMAVY010000102.1:0-6468 GCA_032077725.1 Clostridium sp.
TTTACAAGTAATATTGATACGTTAACTAAAAATTATATGGATAAGAGAAGCGATCTAGGAAAGGAAATATCTGATTCAACATTAAATAATTATTTGCGTAACATAAAAGTTTTTTTTAACTGGTTAGAAAATAACGAAACCATCAAGATTAATACTGTTAAAAAGTGTAAATCTATAAAAAACATGAGAACATCAAAAGACCAATTAAGTGATGAAGAATTTATTAGATTAACTAAATCGTTGGACTGTACCAAGTTTCATGAATTTAGGGATTACACAATAATAAATTTAATATTTGATACGGGGATGAGATTGAGTGAAACATTAAGTCTAACAATGGATGATGTGGATTTTGATAGAAGAACCATACATTTAAAAGCGAATAAAACAAAAGGTAAAAAAGATAGAGTAGTTTTCTATAGTAATAAAATGTCTAAATTACTAAGAAGATGGATACGAAATAAAGATGTAATGTGCGAAACAGAATTACTATTTCCTACCAGAGGAACAAATGGAGAATTAACACCTTCAAATTTTGAAAGAAATTTTAAAATATACTTAAAAAAAAGTAGAATAGATAAAAAAATAACTCCACATACATTGCGTAATAATTTTGCTAGAAGGTTTCTTATTGCATCTAAAGACATTTATGCCCTTTCAAAAATTTTAGGACATAGTTCTGTAACAGTGACAGAAAAGGCATATTTAGATTTAGTTGATGAAGATTTAAGGAATAGCTACAAAAATTATAGCCCTTTGGAAAATATCAAAAAGGGAGGGAAATAATATGTCTACAGAAGATGTGTAAATGTATTATGGAATTAGAAAGGATTTATGGAATTAGACAAGGTAGTGCAAATGAAAACGGAGATAATAAAATTGGTGATTTGAATAATTCTAATGACCAAATGACACAAAAGGATTTAGCAGAGCAACTTCAAATAGATCAATCTCAATTAATAAATTATAAAAAACTTAACGACTTAATTCCAGAAATTCAGTCTTTAATAGAAAGTGGTTCTATGAAGGCAACGGTGGGTTATAAGATATGGGCTAAGATGCCACAGGAAGAACAAGAAAAGTTTTTTAATGAAATAGGTCGAGATAGGATTAAAACTCTTACACAGAAAGCTACAGAGGAATATATTAATCATCTGCTTTTAAATTATATAAATTAAAGGGAAAATATATAAAATATAGAATTATATATTTATGGGGGAGGTGATTAGAATGGGGAGTAGAACAGTAGAATCATTTGAGTATTTATATTTAACAGATGATAATTTTAATCCTAAAAAAGGCACTCGTTTAAGAAATGATATTGTACGTGTTAAATTTACTGATGGGACTTATAAAAGTAGAATGTATATAAATAATTAGTTAGAATATGAGGATTTTCAATATGACAATATTATGTTAAATGAATTATCAAAAATAACATGGACAAAAGATAGTAAAAATGGTGATTTTATAAAATCAGATGCAGATGATGAAAATTTAAATAGCTTACTAAAGAGATACAACGGTGGTTATTATTATACTACAGATTATTTAGGAAATGACGTGATTTCACTAGCTGAAAGACAAAGTAAGAGAGACCAATTTATAAAGTCTAACCCATATGCAAATACAGAAAATCCAGATGGGTATTAAAATAACATAATCAAAAAAGGGATATCGATATACCGATACCCTTTTTTCAATACCCTCACATAATGTAACCTCATATCAAGGCATTTATTCAGAATGTTTAAAAATCAATGTGTTCCAAGAATGTACGTCTTTTTTATATCCCAAAATAAAATAATAGCTTTTTATTTGGTTTCAGATTCAATGTCACAATGTAACTTTTATCTAAAAAAATAAGTTAAAATATATTAAAGACGAAAAACGGAGTAAACACGAGCAAATCGAAGAAAATAAAACTTGAAGTAATTAAATTGACATTAGATTAGGTGGTATGATAATCTATTTGGTATAAAAAAGAATAACAGAAGAAAAGGTGAAAATATGGAAAAGCAATATATTGATTTAAAGGATTTTAAAGCCTTTAATATAATAAATAATTGTATTAATGAAATCAAAGCTAAAGATAGCTATTATATACAAGAAGATGAATTATACGAGAAAATATGGGAAATAGTAAAAAAGTTAGAGTTAAAATTAACTTCAATAGAAATAAAAATAATAAATGAGATAATAAAATTTTTTAAAGGATGTGATTATGATTTAAATTTTATAAAAAATAGTAACATAGATTCAATTGGGAAAGTATATAATTTTATTTACTGGAAATATAGAAACAAAAATAGTGATTTAAAAATTGATTTAAATAAATTAAAAAAAATATTAGGATTAAAATTAAATGGTTCATATCAAAAGGATGTTAGTATACCTGTAATATGCAAGGAATGTAATGGGAATGGTGAAATTATAATAATAGGCTATGATAAACTAAATGAATATACCCTTAGATGTAATAATTGTAATCACACTTGGTCTAAAAAGTATGATTACATATTCCCGATTGTATGTAACTGTGAAAAGTGTTCTGAGTTAAATGAAAAATTTTATGGTGTTATGAAAAGTAATTTTAATGAATTATTAGGGGAAATTGAAGATTATATTATAGCATTAAGTAATAAATATTTAGATGTTACAAAATCACCATTTGATCATGAAATGTTTGAAGATTGGAAAATATATAGGTTAGATTTAGATAAAGATTTAAGAGAAATTTTTAGCTATAAGCCTAGAGATATTGAAGAATTAATTAAAATATTAAATAAAATAGATGAAAGAAATAAAATTTACAATAATAAAGCTTACAGACAAAATATCCTTGATAAACTATATAAATTTAAAATTCTATATAAATGCTCTAAAATAAAGAACGATGTGAATAAGGATGATTTAATTAAAAAAACAACACATATGATTTGTGGTAATATTTGTACAAAAAAGGATGAAAATATAATTACTAATATTAAAAAGTTTATAAATGAGTGTAATAGTTTGGAGCAATTTAAAAATGGAATAAAACTATATAAAAATAGTAAGAGGTTATTATTTAATGTAAAAAAAAGAGATTTAATCTTTAATTGTGATTTCTGTATGCATAATCATGATAAATATGATATATACTTAGAATGGCTTTTGGAAGGTTATATTATAGAAAACAATTATTTTTTTAATTATAATGAAGTAATAAATATAGCTAAGAATGCTTCTAATATAAAAAAAATATTTCATTCTGGAGTAGAAGAGAGTATGTATATTGGTTTACGTAACAGGTATCCACGAAATATAATACTACCCAATTATAATATAAAGAATATAATAGATTTAGATAAAATAAGAAAAGAATTAAGTGAAGATGAATATGAGTATCTAAGCAAAGAAGCATCTTTTAACTTTGTTGTATGTAATTTAGAAGGAATACCAATAAAAGTAATACAAGTGCAACGAGGAGAACATCACAATAAGAAAGAATGGATTGTAAAAGATAAAACCAAAGAAAAAGTTTGCAGAATAACTAACTTAGAATTTGAAGAGGTGTTTTAAAGAGAGGGTATAATAACTCTCTCTTTTTATGCAAAGAAAAAGACCATACTCTAAGTATAGTCTTAATCCCTTTTAACCCATTTAATATCATATCCTATGATTTTTGCAATCTCTAAAACCTCACTGTATTTTATAGTCCCTCTACTTAATTTATTAGATAAATTCTGGGGAGTTGTTTGATTTTCTTCATCTCTATTTTTATTAATCTCTTTTACAATATCAGCTATAGTCCAGCCTGTTGAAGCTATATGAGCTTTAATTTCATTTCTAATATTCATTCAATCACCTACCTCTATATATAATTATACTATATAGTTTCATTGTTTGCAAAACAGTTTAAAAATATTCTTAAAAGTTTCAAAAAAACTATTTACAAATGAAACTACAGGGTGTATTATAAGATTATGGAGTTACTTAATATACTATAAAGTTTAAAGAGAGGTGAATATTAAATGAAAACTGAATATTTCACAGAAGTCGATTTAGACCAAACTTCGTTCTATTCCACAGCCAAGAGAATGTACAAAGTTCTCTTAGAAATCAAAGCTGAGTATGAGGAAAAAGAAAACGATCTAACTAAAAGAGCTTCATGGGAAGATGACAACACAATCAAAATTCTAAAAAAACAAGCAAGTGCCCAAATAGAAATATTAGAAATGGTGTATAGAGATTCACAAAGTATATAAAAAATAAGGGGAATTGAACATGGACACTATAGAGAACTTTGAAGAATTAGAAATTGAAAAAGCAGAGTTAATAGAAGAGATAAAAAAATTAAAAACAAAAAGAAACTATATAGGAAGTGGGATTAAAGTATTAAAAAATGAGAAAAACAAACTTATAAAAAATATATACAATTTAAAAACAAAAGAAATGGTGGATGATTTTTTATTTGTAAGAGTTACAGATATTAAAGTAATGGCTGCTACAAAAAGTGAAGCTAGAGATATACTAACCAGTAAAAGAAGAATGTTACAGGTCAATTTTTTAATAGACAGATTTAAAAAGTATAGAAGTCTAGAACCTATAACACTTTACAAAAACATATTGTTTAATGGGAGTGTTGAATATGTAGCATATTGCATCATTTTAAATTTAAGCGTTGTTAAAGTTAATAATATTACAGATATTAATAATTTAGATAAAAAAACAAGAAATAAAATTTTAAATTTCAATTTAGATATAGATTTAGTTTAAAAATTATAAAATAGGGGGAATTAATTATGAAAAATATGTGTAAAAAGATGTTGGACGAGTGTAAAGAAGTAATAGATTGCTTTATGGTCTATTTTATAGAGGAAGGCTCTAATGTAGTTCTAGTGGACAAGACAGATGATGACAATGTAATTGTATTGAATAGTGATGTTGATTGGAAATACAGCTATAGTAAGATGAATGGATTATTCCTACATATGAAGGACAAGGAAAATAAAATAGATATTAATGTTGAACATGTCATTGAATTAAGCGGTGGGGATCTATTAGATTTGAATGATAGATGGATGTTGGATATAATGTAGATTTTGAGTCAAATTAAAAAAGAGTGGTGAAATATCCACTCTTAAATGCAAAATTAATCGAAGGAAAAAAGTAACATAATTTGCAATACTATGTTATACTTGAATTGCATATATAATATAATCATTTTATTTCAAATGATTATCATTTTTTAAATTAAGGAATAGACGCATATATCGTGTCTATGTTCCCAGGGGTTCGTTTTGATGATTTATTTATCGTTCTTTGAAAATTTAATAATAAGAGCTTTATTTTAGTGCCCAAAAATATTCCAATGTACTTATTCCTAAATATTGTTAAAGTACGTTAGGGCTTGAATTAGAGAATTTTAGAGCTATTCCAGTGCCTTTTTTGTGTCGGCTAAAAACCTTAACATGAATATATACGTGTGATATTCCGTACAAATAGAATATTAGATTAATTAACGGCTACGGGGTTCTACCCCTACGCCTACCGTTTTATGGTAAACCCCAATATTTTAAAATACAATTATGAAAGGATGATGAAATTATGAAACAGATAAAAATATTAAAAATTAATCAAAAAAACTTAACAGAAAAATTAGAGATAATTAATATAGATGAAGAAAACTTGTTAAAAGTGGGTACTTATAACTTCTTCATTAAAACATTAGAAACTTACAGAAAAAAAGCATATGAAGATGGAGAAATAGTTACTGAGTTTATTAAATTAACATTAAGTAAAGATGAAGAAAAAGCCAAAAATCAATGGTTCAACGGTGTTACATATGAAGGCAATACTTTTAAAGGATGGTTTGCAACAGTAGGTGGGATGAAACGCGAAGATAAATATAGTAAATGTGAAGTAATATTTTTAAATGAAGCTCATGAAGATTTTAAAAATTATTTTGAAACAATAATAAGCTTAGGAAAATTCAATAAACTTGATAAAGAAGAAGATAGATATGTAAACAAGGAAATATTAAGTAGATTTTCTTTAGCGACATCTTCTTTAATAACAGAGATAGATATGCCAAATATAATTATATTACCAACAGCTACTTTGAACTGGAAAAGAGCATATAAGACAGTAGAGCCATATAAAATTAAAGAAACTGTAAAAGATAAAAATGATAATGAGATACAAGTAAAGAAGATTAAATATAACTTAGTTGACCACATATTTGACGGTGAAATTGATGTATTCGATGGTGGTGGAGTAGCAACACCTAAAGTTATGGATTCTATAGGAACTACATTAAAGAGAAATGACATTGATTTTGCAATAATTAGGGGCTATGGACTAGGAATAAAGGGTTTAATTACTAGATTTAATATATTGAGATATTTAGAAGTCATACACAACAAAATAGGAGACACAGATTTCTGTAAGAAAGAAAATGATAAATTTTATTTATTAGACATG
>DAMAVY010000102.1:6478-9037 GCA_032077725.1 Clostridium sp.
AACACGCTTCTATTAAATGAAAGCATGGTTAAATTAGCAAAATTATTTAAAAAAGAAGACGATAAAGAAACTTATGGTATGGAAGAATATAAGATTAAATTAGAAAAAGTTAATACAAAAGAACATATAGACATATACAATTTATTAAATAAGTTATACATAACTAAAGTAAACAAAAGTAATGAAGAGTTAAAAGAATACAGAAGACTTAACTATCAATTGTTTAATGCCTTAGCACTAACATTTAAAGAATACTCAAGTTTAGCAGAAGAAGATTTTAGACTATTTCAGAAATTACTTAAACCTTACGACCATGATGCAGAGCACAAAGAGTTCAAGGAAAACATAGATATCATAAATATATTTTATAATCAATGTGTTGATTCACAAGAAGAATTAGACGATTTAGAAGGAATAACAAATTGTGTAGACAAGAGTAGCGCTTTAATAAACTTAAATCAAAAAAATATTCATCTGGCTTATGTTAAAAAGAATTTAGCAAAACTTATAGAAAAGAAAATAAGAGATATGGCAAATGGTAAGCTAACATTAAAAGCGTCTTATAACTATATGGCAATAGACCCAATAAGCTACATGAACTTTGCTATGACTAGAAAACAAGGTAATAACGGATTAGATGAAGATCAATTCTATTGTAGTAACATAAATGATGGAGAAACTAGAACTATATTTAGAAACCCATGTATGGCTTATTCAGAAGTACATAATGTCAATTTTGTAAAAAATAATTTCTTTGATAATTGGTTATGTAAATCCAACGAATTAGTTTACTTTAATCAAAAGAGCGATATACAAAATTTAATCGGATCAGCTGATTTTGATGGAGATTGTGTGAATATGGTAGACAATGAAATAGTCAAAAGTGCTGTAATAGTACCACAAGATGGAAAATATTTCTGTTTTACTGAAGATGGACATAAGAAAAAAGGTAAATTTAATGATGAAGGAAGATTTTTAGCAGCATATAAACCTAGTGGAAATTTAATTGGTTCTATAGCTACTTTAGCAACTAGTGTAAATAATCAAAGTCAAACATTACCAACTTATTACAGAACAGATGATAACAAATTTGTGACATATGAAGCTATTAAAAAGCTAATAGAAAAGAATAATATAGATGGAATAAATGATATAAAAGGGTTAGAAAAAAGAATGGGAATTATAGATAATAAAATAAAACAACTTATTGATGGTGGAAAACTTGGATATTCGTCTAATGCAGATATAGAAGTGCAAAGAGAGAAAATTAAACAAAGATTTTACGCAAATGAAAAGAATATATATAGTTTATTACATTGTTCATCACTTGTTATAGATTCTCCCAAAACTATGAATGTTATAGATGCAAAAGCTTATACAGAAGAAGTTGCAGAACAATATTGGAATGGAAAAGAAGATCAGAGAATATTTAAACCATATTTTTTACAATATAAAAAGAATTTATATGATATATCTAAAGGGGATACTTATTCATCTTATGCTCATTCTTGTTTAGATAAATTTGCAAAAAAGGTAGAAGAAAATCTATTAAATATAGTTGCAAAACGAAAACATGACTTTAGTAATAATAGCAAATTGTTATTGACAGAATTAGCAAAAATAGAAGAAGGACAATATAATTCAGATGATGCTTATAAGTTATGGGATATATTAATAAAATTGCATGATGAATATGTTATGAAATGGGATAAAGCAAATAAATTAACTAAAAGAGAAAGAAGTAATAAAATGAACGAAATTGAAGTTGAATACACGTTAATAGCAAATAATTTAATGGAGAAATACGATTTATTAACGATAGGGAAAGTATTATCCAAAATTGAAGATTGTAGAGAGCGATTTATTATTTGTTTCTTATTTCCGATTTTAAATGAGGTAGACAAGCTTAATCCAAGCGTTAAAAACTTCTACGAGCTAAATGAAAATGGAGAAATAGATTATATGTATAAGAAGTATAAAAAAGTTGATAAGGTTGTTAATTTATCAGATTCAGCTATATTAAATCTCTCTATAAAAGATATGGTTCGGTTAAAACAGCTGACAGAGCTAAGATTTAAAACTAAAAATGTAGAAGAAATAACTACGAAAATTTATAAAGGATTAGAAACTGATGGATTTTATGATTTAGATGTAAATGATGGTATAGAAATATTTCCGGAATTCAAAAGGGCTCTAAATGGTAGAAATACAGTAAGAGTTAAATGCTTTATGAAGAAAAAAGATGGTACAGATTCTATCTCTAAAAGTGGGTTTGGAATAATTATAGATAATTAACGGCTACGGGGTTCTACCCCTACGCCTATCATTCTATGGTAAAACTTACAAACAAATTTTAATAAAAATTATGGAGTTAATATATTAAAAAAATAAATTATGAAAGAAGGATTAAAATGGAAAATAAATATTATAACATTAGAAAAATATATCTAGCGAATAGTTTAAGTTACTTAGGATTTAGATATTTTGTTTTTGATAAAGAAAATGATGAAAAAATATATAGCTTTGAAGATACAAACGAATTTAGAGAAGCATTAACAG
>DAMAVY010000103.1:0-8993 GCA_032077725.1 Clostridium sp.
GGAATCTTTAGAGTATTTAGAGGTAAAAGCTAAGGTAAGGGAGTACATAGATACTTTAGATGAGGTTGATAGACAAATATTAGTGTTAAGATATACTCAAAACTTAACATTTAGAGATATTGGACAAATTCTAGAATTCACAGAAACTATAATAAAAAGAAGGTACTATAAGGTAAGAGATGGTTTTAAAGTATTTAACAAGTAAAGGGAGGAGGAATTATCATGAAGTGCAATCAGTGTAAAGGTAAGTTAACAGAATATATTGAAGGACATTTGTCAACTGAAGAAGATGAAGAAATAAGAAATCACCTTTTAACTTGTGACAGTTGCAAAACCCAATATGATATTGAAGTTTTAGAGCATAAGGCTTTTAAAGAAACATTTTCTTATGAAAATGTTAATTTTGAAAATTCCACGGATAAAATTATGAATAAAATTGACAGAAATAGATATGTGAAAGGAAGGGTAAAAATGAAAAGAAAATTTAGGGGAAAACTTGTAGTGGCTGCCGCTTTTTTATTAGGAGTTATAGTTACTGCTGCAGTTATGGGAACCATGGGGAATAGAGGATTGCTTTCATCTTTAGTATCTTCAAAAGGCGGAAGTGATAAAACTGCAGAAAGTAGTGTTAGCAATGATACTACGAAAAACTCAAAAAATCAAATAAATGAAGAAGCTAAAGCAGAGACAGCGACTAAAGAAGACAATGAAAAAGTCGCAAGTAGTGGATTAACTAATGAAACTTCTGTAGAAATGTATTCAAAAGCAGAAGTAGCGACTTCTAAAGAACTAACCTTCAATACACCTTTTATTGCTACAGAAAATGCACAATATAAAGCAAGTATAGAAGGAAAAGGAGAAACTGCTGCTGAGGAAGGAACAGGAAAGCTCTATATTAAGGATACAGTAGGCAATAAGATGTATGAGTATAGTGTAATAGATACAAAGACACAAGAATCTCCGCTGTCAATAAGCTGGTATGATAATAATTGCCTTATGATAGTTCATGGAGGTGCATATGGAACACTAGTTAATGGAACAAAAATTATAATTTTAGATGTAACCACAGGAAAACAATTCCTTATTGCTTCAGCTGGTGATAGAGAAAGATATAAATCCATTGAAAGAAGTGGAGAAAATTTAGTTTTAAAATATGTTCTTTATGTTGATGATGCATTGAATGAATTTGAAGATAAAGAAAAAGTAGTATCTAATTACGTATTAGGTGAAGTAATAAAATAGTAAATCATAGTAATGGTAAAATAATAGAAATAGAACAATAAAATAATAGTGATATCATAGTAAAACAACAGTAAAATAATAGTTAAACAATAGTAAAAAACGTATCATAATTCATAGGGTTGTGATACGTTTTTATAATTTGCTCATTAAACTTTGTATCCTAGTGTTCTAGAATATAAGAACTTTACGCTAAGAAAGTTTTTACTTTATAAATTTATCATTATACTAACCTTGGGATCAGTACTTTTACCGTGAACGTAATCTTAAGAGTGAGAGGACAAAAATGAAATAATTATAGTTGGTAAGAAAACTAATAACATGATAAAATAAGTAAGATAAGACTGGAAGATGGTTGAAATAATAATGAAATTAAATATTGGCTCAATGCATATATACAAATAAAAATATGAGTGGTGAAAAAATGGTTAAAATAAACAAATTATATAAAAAGGCAATGGACTTTTATTGTGATGGAAAATTGGATAGAGCATTAAGATGTTGTGATAAGATACTTGCCAAAGATAGAGGTCATTCACCTACCTTAAATTTAAAGGGGCTTGTAAACTATGTTCGTGGAGATTTACAAGGAGCAAAATTTCTCTGGAAGTTCAGCTATAAATTAAATGGTGATATGGTATCTAAAAAGTATTTAGATGATTCTAAAAGTGATGAAAGTGATGTGCACATATTTAATGAAGGTGTGATTCTTTTTAATGATGTTAGAATAAGGGAAGCTTTAAGTTGCTTTTTGAGGTGTGAAAATTCGAATTTTAACAGTATAAATCTATGGAATTACATAGCAAAGTGCTATATGCAATTAGGGGAACATGATAAATCTGTTAAGTATATTTGTGATGTTTTGAATTTGGATAGGAATAATGGAGAAGCAATAAATATAAAATCTCAATTAGTGGAACTAGGATTTATTCCAAGGCAAAGGACCAAGGAAATCAAAAAATGGATCACCATATTTGCATCTGGGATAGTAGCTGTGTGTATTATAGGGCTCCTAGGTACTTTTTTAGTTAAAGGCTATGGAAAAGTGGAACTGTGGATTCAAGGAAGACAAAAAGATAAGATAGTCCAAGCAACCAATAATAAAGCAAATTCAGACAATTTCCAAGGAAATATTGAGGGAACCACAGAAGATAATACTAATATTGAAGAGAAAAATGTAGAAAATGAAAAGCCAAAAGAGGTACAGACTCCAGAAAAAAGTTTTGATGCTAGCATATTAAAAGGCTATATAGCTGCTGAGAATTATGAAAGTATTATTAATTACATAAACGGGTATGATGTTAAAACTTTAAATATAAATGATAAGGTTGTATTTCAAAGTGGTATAGACTTAATTATTGAAAAGGGAGTATTAGCAATATATGAAAAAGGCACCAAGTATATGGAGGATGAAGAATATCTAAAGGCTATTGAATCTTTTAAATTAGTTTATGACTATAGTGAGGGGACCTACTTAAATGAACATATATTATTTATGATGGGTGGATCTTATGAACATCTAGGAGATATAGAGAATTGTAATAAGTATTACGAAAGTTATGTAGAAAAGTATCTAGAACAAGGTTCATATAAAGAGCAATGTCTTTATTCATTAGCTATAAATAATCAAACAGTAGATGCAGAAAAAGCCAAAAAGTATGCAAAAATTCTTAACGAAAAATTTCGTGATTCTGAGTTCAATAATTCTAATATAAAAAGCATATTAAAATAGGTTAAACACATATAAAACTTAAAAATGTAACGACATCTCTAAGTTTTAGAGAGTCATTAAAATAGAGGAAATTGATTGCACAGTAGCTTTCAATTTCCTCTATCTTTATTTTAAATTTATTTATACTTCTATTGTAACAGAATCTATTCTATTAAGGGTGTCTACGTTATAAGAAGGAAAAGCAGTGAGGTTACAGAAAAGTAAAAGAATCAAAATGAATTTTTTCATATAATTCATCTCCTTTTTCAGTAATTATTTACTACATTATTATACTCCTCAATAAAATTATTATACATGACTTCGAAATTTTTATAAGTTTTATTGCTCCAAACATATAATGAATCCATAAAATCTTCTTTAATGTCTTTGCTTTCTCTACGAACTTTTTCAGTAACCACAGCATATTTAATTCCGTAAACATAATCAGTATATAGTGATACGGTTTTGGAAAAGTCTGTATATATAGGCAAATAGTTATCGGGAATAGACATTTTGTGTAATACGCTATTTAATGCATCTAATTTTAGTACAGTATCATCTATGTTAGAAAGTAGAAGTTCGTAGGATTTGTTTCCGCTACGACACTTTAGTACATCCAGATAAAAATCTTTATTTAAACTATCTAAGGATATCTTTAATTCATTTAGGATAGTTAGAAATTTAGTAGCTTCAGCTGACCTTAATTCAGATATACGTTTTGAGTTATTAGTTGATATAGAGTAGTCTATTGTAGAACTTATTGCAGAATGAAGTGATACTCCTAAATCATAACTAGATTTTTTTAATCTAATTTGGCTGTAATAATACTCTGCGGTATTTCTATATATTTTTAAGTCATTAGCGGCACGATCGATATCATTGCCATAAGGGTTTTTTAGCATTGCTTCAAGTTGCTCTAAAATAAGAATATTTTCATTTAGACCCTTTGATAAATTAGTATAATTATCTATAGAATCTTTTTCTTGACTATAAATACTTGAATTTAGTTTTAGTGATATATCTATTAAATCGGTTTTCATTTCAGGTAAAGTGGCAAGAGATTTATCTACATTTAGGGTACCATTGTCTATAAAACACTTAGATTTATTATTAACTTTTGAGATGGACTCCATAGTATTATCTAGATATCTTTCACTTTCACTAAGTGAAAACTTACCGAAAAAGTTATAGCTTATAAGAAATAAACATATGCTTGCAATAGAAAAACATAGATATCTAATTATTATATTATTAATTTTGAACTTTCCTTCCCTCACCTACAGTTTCCCCCTTTGTATTTATAAAAACATGTTATAATTCTTTATATTAAAGTAAAAACTAAAATATTCATGTTTTAATATTTTGCATAATAAAATATTCTTAATTTAAATGTAAATTGTATATTACAAATATAAGTATTAGTGTATAATTAAAATAGTATTAGTGTTAGGTGGTGATTGTGTGGAAATTTTAAATTCAATTATAAATATCTTTAAAGGCATGAATATATTTTCTATAATTGATATAGTGGTTGTATCATATATATTTTATAAAGGGTATAGTCTTATTAAAGAAACAAGAGCAGAACAATTATTAAAAGGTATATTACTTATATTTTTATTAGTACCTATTAGTGATCTTTTAAATTTAACAACTTTAAATTGGATATTAGAGAATACTTTAACCATTAGTGTAATTTCCATCATAATTATTTTTCAGCCAGAAATAAGAAAAGCACTAGAACATATCGGAAGAACCTCTTTTATGGATAAAGTTATCTATGAAGATGAGGAAGTAATGATAAGTGTGGTTAATGAAATAGTAGATGCTGTTGAAGTTCTAGCTAATGATAAAACTGGAGCGCTAATAGTTATTGAACAAAAGACTGGTCTAGGAGACATAATAAATACAGGAACAAAGATAAATGCGGATGTATCATCTGCGTTACTTCAAAATATATTTGTAGTAAATACGCCGCTCCATGATGGGGCGACGGTAATAAGAAACGATAAAATTATAGCATCAGGATGTTTTTTGCCATTAACGGAGGATAATAAATTAAATAAACAACTTGGAACGAGACATAGATCGGGAATTGGAGTTTCTGAAATTACAGATTGTATAACAATAATAGTTTCTGAAGAAACTGGTGTAATTTCTTTGGCTATAAATGGAAGACTCCTTAGAAACTATGATAAGGAAAAGCTAAGGAATGTTCTATTAAAAATAATGAGAAATAGACAGAATAAAAAAGAATCATATAAAGAGAGGGTAAAGCTATGGATAAGCAAAAAAAGCAAGACATCATAGTAAGAATTTGTTGCGTAGTAGCAGCACTGGCATTATGGATGTATATTCGTAGTAGTGAAGACCCTGTTGTTACTAGCGTAATTAAATACGTACCGGTTCAAATTCTTAATGAAGAGACCCTTAAGGAAAAGAAGCTCGTATTAATGCCTAATCAAGAATATTATGTTAACTTGACGGTAAAAGCACCTGCTTCAATAATAAGAGATTTAGACAAAAATAAAGATTTTAATCTGGTGGCAGACCTTGAAGGATATGCATTTACAGCGGGTGAAAATAATGTTCAGGTAAAGGTGAAGGAAATTTCTGCAGGTGTTTCTATTGTAAACGCAGAGGCTTTGTCAATGAAGGTGGATGTGGATGCACTTGCTGAAAAAGACGTTGAGGTAGTGGCTAATGTGGTAGGAGAAGTGGCAGAGGGGTATTATGCTGACAAACCTGTAATTTCGCCAAATTCAGTAAGTGTTTTTGGACCTGAGAGCTATATAAAGAAAGTATCAAATGCAGTAGTGCAAGTAGATATAAGTAGTGCTAGTGCAGACATAAGCAAAACTGGTAAGCTTACTTTAGTTGATTCAAATGGAAAAGAGGTCATTGGATTATCACTAAGTAGTGAGTATGTACAAGTCAATACAGTGGTAAAAAAAGGAAAATACTTAGAAGTTGATGTACAGACTAAGGGAACTTCACCATCAGGAGTAAAAATAGAAAGTATTGAAGCTATCCCAACTAGTATAGAAGTTGTTGGAGGTAGTGACATTGTAGATGAAATTAAAAGCATAAAAACACAAGAAATTGATTTAAGTAGTATCACTGAAAATACAACTAAAAATATAAACTTAATAATACCTTCAGGGATTCACACTGTGAAGGATGAGACCACTGTGCAGGTAAAATTTACTGTGAAGAAGATTAGTGAGCAAACCTTTAGTATACCGATAACTTATGCTAATTTAGGTACAAAATTAACTCTCGAAAATAATCCAGCAACTCTTGAATTAACTGTTTCAGGTGAGGCAAGCGAAGTATCTAAATTAACGGTAGATAGCTTCAAAGCAACTGTAGACTTAAAAGATTTAACTGCTGGACCTCATGAGATTGCGGTTCAATTGTCAGGGGTGCCAACTTCAATGCAAGTTAAGACTCAAACACCAGAAAAGATAACCGTAACGATAAAAGGTGCGGCGACAGGGGAGACAGGTAATAATGGCGATTAAAATAAACAATTTAGTTTTAGGAATAGAGGAAGATAGCTTAGCCACCTTAAAAATTAAGGTGGCTAAAAAGCTTAGAATTAATGAAAGTGATTTTAAAAATTTTAAAATCACTAAAGAATCTATAGACGCAAGAAGAAAATCTGATATTAAGATAAACTATGCTGTAGAAATAGAATGTGATAATGAGTTAAAAGTAATTTCTACAGCAAATAGTAGTGATGTTAAAACTTCTGGAGAAATATATACTACAGATTTTAGCTCTGGAGAAGTGAAAATGAAGAATAGACCTGTGATAATTGGACTCGGACCAGCAGGATTGTTTGCAGGACTTCTTTTAGCAGAGAAAGGATACAATCCTCTTATCATAGAAAGAGGAGAAGATGTAGATAGTAGAACTAATACTATAGATAATTTTTGGAATAACAGGGTATTAAACACTAAAAGTAATGTTCAATTTGGAGAGGGAGGAGCAGGAACTTTCTCCGATGGCAAGCTTACTACAAGAATTAAGGATCACAGATGCGCCTATGTTTTAGAGAAGCTTGTTGCCGCTGGTGCACCTGAGGAAATTACGTATATGGGTAAACCTCATATTGGAACGGATATATTAAAAAATGTAGTTAAAAATATTAGAGAAAAAATTAAAGAATATGGAGGAGAAGTAAAGTTTTCCTCTAAACTAGAAGATATAAAAACATCAGATGGAAAAATATGCGAGGTAACAGTAGATGGAGATAAAATACCTTGTGACAACTTAATCCTTGCTATAGGTCATAGTGCTAGAGATACTTATGAAATGCTATTTAAAAGAGGGGTATCTATGTCGCCAAAACCCTTTGCTATAGGTTTTAGAATTGAACATCTACAGCAAATGATAGATGAGAATCAATATGGCAAATTTGCAACTCACCCGAAGCTTAGGGCGGCAGATTATAAATTAACTTATACAAGTAATAAGCTTGATAGGTCCATTTATAGCTTCTGTATGTGTCCAGGTGGTCAGGTAGTAGCTTCAGCTTCAGAAGAAAATACTGTGGTGGTAAATGGAATGAGTAATTATAAAAGAGATGGTATTAATTCTAATTCAGCTTTAGTAGTATCCGTAAATCCTAGTGACTTTGAAGATACGACACCTTTAGGTGGTATTGCATTTCAAAGGCATTATGAGGCACTGGCATATAAGGTCGGTGGAGGAAACTATAATGCACCTGTGCAGCTCGCTCAAGACTTTCTAAAGGATCGAGTGTCCAAGAAATTTGTAAGTGTAAAACCAAACTATATTCCAGGTACTGAGTTTGCAGATTTAAGGCAATGTGCACCAAAATTCGTTATAGATGCATTAAAGGAAGCATTACCAGTGTTTGATAGAAAAATACCTGGTTATGGAGGTAAGGACGCACTGCTTACTGGTCTTGAAACCAGAACATCAGCTCCAGTAAAGATTAATAGAGATGAAAATTATGAAAGTATTAATGTAAAGGGATTATATCCTACCGGTGAAGGAGCTGGCTATGCAGGGGGAATTATATCTGCAGCAGTTGATGGAATTAGAGTAGCAGAGACAATTATCAAATTATACTCACAAATATAAAAAGAAACTTGATATTTTCACTATTTATTTGTAACATATAAGTTAAGAGGATTCTTCTTCTTAACTTTTTAATGATAGTTATAATTTTTCATTAAAACAAAAGAGAAATTTAAGACATAGGGTAAATTATTATACAATAAGCTAATATTATGATTTCATTTGGAGGTATATCATGGGGAAAGATAAACAAGTGTTAGTAATTAATCCAGGATCCACATCTACTAAAATTGCTGTATTTTTAGGAGAAAAATGTGTGGGGTCAGCGAGTTTATTTCATAGTGCAGAGGAAGTAAAGAAATATTCTCATATAAGTCAGCAGAAAGATATGAGAGCAGAAGTAATATATAATTGGCTCAATGTAAACGATTATACTCTCGAAAGCTTTGATGCTGTAGTTGGTAGAGGTGGACTTTTAAGACCTATGCCGGGTGGTACATATAAAATCACTTATAAAATGTTAGATGATCTTGTTGTTGGAATTCAAGGTCAACATGCTTCTAACCTAGGAGGAATTTTAGCCTATGAAATCGCACAAAAGGCAGGAGTACCTTCTTATATAGTAGATCCAGTAGCTGTTGATGAAGTTGATGAGGTAACAAGAATATCAGGTATGGTAGATATTCCTAGACTTTCTCTTGTACATGCCTTAAATGTTAAGGCTGTAATAAGAAAGGTGTGTGAAGACAACAACTTAGATTTTGAAAAGAGTAACTTTGTTGTGGCACATATAGGGGGAGGAATAACAGTTTCTCCAGTAAAATGTGGAAGAATTATTGATTGTAATAATGCCAATGAGGATGGACCTTTTTCTCCTGAAAGAACTGGCGGACTTCCAGTTGCTGATTTAGTAAAACTTGCATTTAGCAAGAAATATACACTTCAAGAGCTAAAAACTAAAATAACAAGAGAAGGCGGACTTGTAGCTTAT
>DAMAVY010000104.1:0-8985 GCA_032077725.1 Clostridium sp.
TCCACTTCAAGTTATAAAATTCACTAAAAAATTTATAGAGAAATACGATTCTGCAGATTCTATATAAAAACTTATGGGTCATTTTAGGTTCTTTCTCATAACAAGTTAATGAATAAAACTCATAAATTTACTTATAATAATCTAGGGAGTTGATATTATGAGTAATAATAATTCAAAAAACAATAACGAAAACTTTGACGGTGTAAATCTAAAGGCCATTGGTACTTATACGAAAAATGCAGTGAAAAATTTTGAGAACAATATTATTTCTCAAACAGATTACTTAGAGAAAGTAGACGACAAATTAAAAAAAGACAAATAATTTTTATAAAGGAAGAGTAGATAAGATAATTTAACTTTATCTACGCTTCTTTTTACTGGGCTAAAAAAAGCTCAGTGCTTTACTACTTTCTATTACTATAATTGGCATTCTATTTTAAAATAAGGCACTAAAAATGGAAAAGGTAGCATTATATAGGAAAGCTATGGTTGGAATCTTTTGGTAAAAAGATAGTATAAGGTGAAGGATTTATAGCCTTACATTATGGGAGGAATAATGAGAGATATAACAAAGTTAAAGGGTAAAATATTTAGACATTTTAAAGGGAATTTATATTTATTTGAGGATATTGTAATAAATTCTGAAACCAAAGAGAAGATGGTGCTTTATAGAGCATTATATGGTGAATGCGGTTTATTTGTAAGACCTTATGATATGTTCACAGAAGAAGTGCCTAAAAACAAAATAAATCCAACAGGTCAAAAGTTTAGATTTGAAGAAATAAAAATAGAAAGTAAAAATATTCGAAGCAAATAATAGTATAAAAAATAAATCTATGTTATAATGAAGACTGTGTGTTTAATAAAAAATTTAAAAGTTTTACCCTGTGGGTAAGACTTTTTTAATGGATAATTGGAGGTAACATAATGATAAGTACTACAGGCGTTAGCTTAAGATATGGTGGACGTAAACTTTTTGAAGATGTAAATATTAAGTTTACAGAAGGAAATTGTTATGGATTAATCGGAGCAAATGGAGCTGGTAAATCTACTTTTTTAAAGATATTATCAGGAGACATTGAAGCAAATAATGGTGATGTATCTATAACATCTGGCCAAAGATTAGCAGTTTTAAAGCAGGATCACTTTGAGTATGATGAGGAAGAAGTTTTAAAAACTGTAATAATGGGTCACGCTAGACTAGTGGAAATAATGAATGAAAAAGACGCTCTTTACGCTAAAGAAGATTTTAGCGATGAAGACGGTATTAGGGCTGCTGTACTTGAAGGTGAATTTGCAGAGCTTAATGGATGGGAAGCAGAAAGTGAAGCTGCTACATTACTACAAGGTCTTGGAATAACTGAAGAGTTTCACTACAAGACTATGAAAGATTTGAATGGTTCAGAAAAAGTTAAGGTACTACTCGCTCAAGCTTTATTTGGCCATCCAGATATACTTTTGCTAGACGAGCCTACTAACCATTTAGATATTAAGTCAATAGCTTGGCTTGAAAATTTCTTAATGGATTTTGAAGGAACGGTTATTGTCGTATCACATGATAGACACTTCTTAAATAAAGTTTGTACACATATGGCAGATATAGATTTTGGTAAAATCCAGTTGTATGTTGGTAACTATGATTTTTGGTATGAATCAAGTCAACTAGCATTACAAATGTCTAAAGATCAGAATAAGAAAAAAGAAGAAAAAATAAAAGATCTTCAAAACTTCATAGCTCGTTTTAGTTCTAATGCATCAAAAGCTAAACAAGCTACAAGTAGAAAGAAACAATTGGATAAATTAACTTTGGATGATATCAAACCTTCGTCTAGAAAATATCCATTTGTTGGATTTAAATCTGAAAGAGAAGCTGGAAATGACTTATTAGTGGTTGAGAATTTATGCAAAACTATTGATGGAGTTAAAATCCTTGAAAATGTAAGCTTTATGATATATAAAAATGATAAAATAGCATTTTTAGGAGATGGGATTGCCAAAACAACTTTATTTAAAATATTAATGGGTGAAATGGAACCTGATAGTGGAAGCTTTAAATGGGGAGTAACTACTTCTCAATCATACTTTCCATCGGATAACTCAGAATTTTTTAATGGATGTGAAGATAATCTAGTAGATTGGTTAAGGCAGTTCTCTGAAGAAAAGGCTGAAAGCTTTATAAGAGGATTCCTTGGAAGAATGCTATTCTCCGGTGAGGAAGCATTGAAACAAGCTTCTGTACTTTCAGGAGGAGAAAAGGTTCGTTGTATGTTATCTAAAATGATGCTTAGTGGAGCAAATGTATTAATTTTGGATGAACCAACAAATCACTTAGATCTTGAATCTATTACTGCAGTAAATAATGGATTAATGAATTTTGTTGGTACAATACTATTTACATCTCATGACCATCAATTCATTAATACAATAGCTAACAGAATAATTGAAATTATTCCTGGTGGAGTCATTGATAAGACCATGACTTTTGATGAATATTTAGAAATAAAATAAGAAATTATGATATAACAAAGTTAGTTAGTTGACATTCTGTCAATATTTATTTATAATGGTGCTATTACAAAATTTAATATATAAATTCTATGAAAAGGATAGTACTTTCTTTAAAGTTCTTAAAGCGAGCAGGAAATGGTGGAAGCCTGTATGAACTAAAGAATCTTAACAAGCAATTGTGAAGAAATTTATTTTTAGTAAATTAGGAAGAGAACCTTGGAGAAGCTGCCCCAAAAGATTACTTAGTAGGGTTAGTCGCTGATGCGTTAAAATTTCGAGTGGACTTTATAAAAGTCAATTAGAGTGGTACCACGGGTATATACCCGCCTCTTTCTGTATGAAAGAGGCGGTTTTTTATATTCTTTTTTAATAATAGTAATATAAACATGAGAAGAAAAGGGAGGATTTAATATGGATTATAAAAATATTATCGCTGAAAACCTATGTACACATATAGATATGGATAAAGAATCAATAATTAGACTAATTGAGAACCCACCTAAACCAGAAATGGGGGATTTAGCATTTCCATGTTTCCAATTAGCAAAGTCTATGAGAAAAGCACCTAATATGATAGCTCAAGATTTAAAAGCACAATTAGGAACTATTGATGGTTTTGAAAGAGTAGATGCCTTTGGTCCATACGTTAACTTTTTTGTAGCTAAAAGTAATTTCATGAAAGAAATTGTAGAAAAAGTTTTAGCTGATAAAGAGACTTATGGAAATTCAAATGAAGGGATTGGAAAAAATGTAATTGTTGAATATTGTTCTGCTAACATTGCAAAACCATTTCACGTTGGACATTTATATACAACAATGATAGGTAATTCCCTATATAAAATATTCAATTCACAAGGATATCATGCTATAGGTATAAACCATTTAGGCGATTGGGGAACACAATTTGGTAAATTAATATATGCTTACAATCATTGGGGCGATGAAAAAGCTTTAGAACAAGAACCAATTAAGGAAATGTTAAGAGTTTATGTAAAATTTCATGAAGAAGCAGAAAAAAATCCAGCGCTTGATGATGAAGGAAGAAGACATTTTAAACTTTTAGAAGATGGACATGAAGAAGAAGTTAATCTTTGGAAAAGGTTTAAAGATTTAAGCTTAAAGGAATTTGATAGATTATTTGAATTGTTAAATGTTAAATTTGATTCATTCGCGGGTGAGAGTTTCTATCAAGATAAAATGGATTCAGTAGTAGATGAACTGGAATCTACAGGATTGTTAACTGATAGCAACGGAGCTAAAGTTGTTATGCTAGATGAATTAAATATTCCACCTTGCATAATAAAAAAATCAGATGGCGCAACAATATATGCTACACGTGACTTAGCTGCTATGTTTTATAGAAAGAAAACATACGATTTCTACAAGAATATTTATGTAGTTGCTAAAGACCAATCACTTCACTTTAAACAAGTTTTTAGTACTGTTAAAAAAATGGGTTATGATTGGGCTGATGATTGTATACATGTTCCTTTTGGATTAGTTCGTTTTCCTGATAAAAAACTTTCTACAAGAAAGGGAGATGTTGTTTTCCTTGAAGATCTATTATTCGATGCTATAGAAAAGACTGAAGAAATAATAAATGAAAAAAATCCAAACCTTGAAAATAAGAGAGATGTAGCTAAGAAAGTAGGAATTGGTGCTGTAGTATTTGCTTATCTTAAGAATTCTAGAGAAAGAGATATTATCTTTGATTGGAATGAAATGCTTAGCTTTGAAGGAGAAACAGGTCCTTACGTTCAATATACCTATGCGAGAGGAAAAAGCATTCTTAGAAAATTAGGTGAGGGAACTTCCGATGTTGATTTTAGCAAGTTAACTTCTGATGAAGAATTTGAACTAGCAAAATCACTATTAGGATTCAACGATGCTATAAAACAAGCACTTGATAAATTACAACCAAGCATTGTTACCAGATACACTGTTGATGTGGCTAAAGCATTTAATAAATTCTACAATGCTGTCAATATAACTAACTCTGAAGATGAAATAACTAAAAATACAAGATTAGCGTTAGTAAAAGCGGCATTACAAGTAATAGAGAATGGATTACATCTTATTGGTCTTGAAACCGTAGATGAAATGTAATAAATAAAAACAAATCCCAGTGAAAAATCTTCACTGGGATTTGTTTTTTATTTATTATCAGTATTCTTAATTGTATTACTAATATTTGTTTTACTACTATAGCTTGGACATTTTGATGTGCAACATGCACAATTACATCCCTTAGATTTCTTTTTTATATTTTTATATAGCATAAGTATAGTTGCTATAACAATTAATAGTGTTATAATTATTTCTAACATATTATCACCCCTTAAAGTATTAAATGTATCAAGTTATAAATTACACGATAGATCTATGTCATTTCTAGCTAAAATCACTTGTTTAAAATATTAAACTCATTAAATTATAAATTAAAAAAGAAAAAATCCAAGCTACTGCAAATTGATAAATTACAGAAAATGTTGCTAATTTACTACTAAATTCTTTTTTATAAGTTGCAATAACTGATATACATGGAGTGTATAACAGTGTAAAAACTAAGAATGAAATACCACTTGCTATAGTAAAACTAGCGGCAATTTCCATAGTTAGATTACCAGTATATAGTACACCAAGTGTGCCTATAACCACTTCTTTAGCCATAAGCCCCGCTAAAAGAGAAACTGAATTTTCCCATGTGCCAAAACCTAGTGGTACAAATATTGGAGAGATGAAATTGCCTATTGATGCAAGAAAGCTACTTTTAATATCAACCATACCTGTAACATTAAAGTTTGATAAGAACCAAATTAACACTGACATAGAGAATATTAAAGAACCAGCTTTTTTTAGAAAGCCTTTACCTTTTTCCCAGGTATGCATCATTAAGCTTTTAAATTCTGGCATTTTATATTCTGGTAATTCTATTATAAATGGTTCTTCATCTTTTTTGAAAAGAGTATTTTTAAATATGAGAGCCATTATAAATGCTACTATTAAACCTAAAAAATACAATCCAAATATAACTAGGGCTTCATAACCTTTAAATAATGCACCTACAAATAAAGTATACACCGGTAACTTTGCGTTACAAGACATAAACGGGATTATTAGAGCTGTTAATTTTCTATCTTTCTCACTTTCAAGGGTTCTTGCAGACATTATTCCAGGAACTGAACACCCAAATCCCATTATTAAAGGAATAAATGCTTTACCTGAGAGACCTAACTTTCTCATTAGTTTGTCCATTATAAATGCAGTCCTTGCCATATAGCCACTGTCTTCAAGAAAGCTAATTCCCATGAAAAGAACCAATATGATTGGTAAAAACACTACAACTGAACCAACGCCACCAACAATACCATCTATTATTAAAGAATGGAACCAAGGGGAAGTTGAAGCTAAGAGCCCTTCTAATAATGAAACAAATTTCACATTAACTAGGTTATCAGCGAGTTCTTGAAGTGGACCTCCAATCCAGTCAAAGGTAAATTTGAAAATTAAAAACATAATTCCTAAAAATATGGGATATGCTAAGAACTTATTTAGTATAATAGAATCAATCTTTTCCGTAAATGTATTTAGCACTCCTTTTTTACCTTTTACACATTTGTCTAAAATATTTTCAATATATAAATACGTGGCTTTTTCATCCATTTGGTCAAATTTATGTTTAAAGTTTATACTATTATCAAATTCATAAAATGATTCTTCTGATAGTAATTTTTTCACATCTTTTATACCTTCACCTTTAGAAGCTGATATAGAAAGTATTGTTGCTCCAAGTTCTTTAGAAAGGGTAGAGTAATCTATATGAATTCCGTTATTTTCAGCTACATCTATCATATTTATAATTAGTAGTATTGGTTTATTAAACTGAGTGAGCTGTGATGTTAGATATAAGTTTCTTTCTAGATTTGATCCATCTATAATATTTACAATCAAATCTACTTCATCAGCATACAAAAAATCTTTTGATACTTTTTCTTCATTAGAAAAGGTGTCCATAGCATATATTCCAGGTAAATCTACTATTTTTATATCTTTTTTTATATATCCTTCTTTTTTGTCTACTGTTACTCCGGCCCAGTTACCTACATATTGGTTAGAACCAGTCAAAGCATTAAACAGGGTGGTTTTTCCTACATTAGGATTACCAATAAGCGCGATGGTTTTCATACTATACAGCCTCCTCGATATAAATAAATTTTGCATCTTTTTTCCTTATAGCAAGGTCTGTCCCTCTTAAGTTAATAATTATTGGATCGCCTAATGGGGCTGTTTTTTTTAGTGTTACCTCAGTTCCTTCGATAAAACCTAACGCCAATAATCTTTTTGTTAATTTATAATCACAGGCTAATTCTTTGATTAACCCTTTGTTGCCTGGTTTAAGGCTGCAAACGTTCATGAATATCACTCCTCATTGAAAATAATTATCAATCTCTATAAGTTTATTATATTCTAAATGAGAATCAATGTCAATTTAAAATATTTATTAATAAAAAATATAAAACAATTAGAATATATAGATAAAATTGTACAAGATATGATATAATAAGTTCATGTATTTTTTCATATCATATAAAGTAAGAAATATTTAAGCCTCATAGGTGTGCCATAGAGGTACAATACGTGTTAAGAAATGAGTGGTAAGGTGATAATTAAAGAGAGTACTTTGAAAATTGAAAAAAGTGAGTTTGCTGATAGTCTTAATATAAATGGGAATAATGAACTATACAAGAAATCTGTGTTTTTTGATTTGGAACATTATGTATATAAGAAACCCATATGTATAGGAGTTTTTGGAGCAGGATATTATGATGTGGAAAACAATGAACTAAAGATTACTCAATATATGATGGAGAATAGGCATGAACTAAAAAGAATTTTATTATTAGCAAAAGAGTATTTTAATAAAATGAAAACTGAACTTGGAAAAGATTATGTAGTTACTTTTTCAGGTAACAACGACTATATAGTGATTGACTATTTATTTCAAAAATATAATATGAATTATATTCTTGAAGATTATTTTGAAAGTATAGATTTACAAAAAAAATATGAACAAGTGAAGAAAAAGTCAATAGGGCTAAAAGCATTAGAGGGAGAATGTGATATTATTAGGGAAAGCGAAGTAATAAGTGGATCAACCTTAGCTAAAACTTTTAGCAAGATAATGAAAGATGATTTATATTTTACAAGAATGCCTAATGAGAAAAAAGAAAAAATTATTCTTTACAATATGCAAGATGTTGTAAGCTTGTTTCATATCTATACTCAATGGAATAAATATATCAAACGTGAGTAGGTTAAGCTATCTCATAGAAGAATATAAATTTGTATTTTTCTATAAGATAGTTTTTTATATATAAATTTTCATTATATAAATTTGTAATAGTGTATTTAATGCTCTATAACTTAGATTTTTGGATAATATATTTAAGATTAAAGATAAGTAATAGATTATATAATGTTCTACAATACATAAATTTATAATAACATATATAAATATAAGAAATTATACAAAATATAGAGGTGATGTTATGTCAATATTAAGTAGAGGTAGTAGAGCTACTTTGAAAGATTTTAAATGTGATCTTGTATTAAAAAATGCAAAATTCATAAATGTATTTACTGAAGAAATTCAACAAGGAGATATTGGAATTATTGATGATACAATTATTGGAATTGGAAATTATAGTGGATTAAAGGAAATTGATTGTAATTCAAAGTTTGTTTCTCCTGGCTTTGTAGATGGACATATTCATATAGAATCATCAATGGTAACACCAGAGTCTTATGGAACAGTGGCATTAAGAAATGGTGTTACAACAGTAGTAGCTGATCCACACGAGATTGCTAATGTCCTTGGTGAAGAGGGAATAAGATTCATGATGGACAATTCTGATAAAACACCACTAGATATCTACTTTATGATGCCTTCATGTGTCCCAGCTGTTTTTTTTGAGGAGAATGGTGGAGTATTATATGCAGAAGAATTATCAAAATTTATTAATGATAATAGGGTAATTGGTCTTGGCGAAGTAATGGATGTTTCTTCGGTATTAGAAGAAGTTCCATCCATGATGGATAAGTTAAGCACTTTTAAAAACAAAGTAATTGATGGACATGCACCTCATATTTCTTATAAAGAGTTAAATCAGTATGTTTTATCAGGAATAAAGACAGATCATGAATGTTCTACCAAAGAAGAAGCAATTGAAAAAATTAATCTTGGTATGTACGTTCTTATTAGAGAAGGTTCAGCTGCTAAAAATTTAAAGGATATAATTGGAGCTGTTAATAATAAAAATTTTAGTAGATTTTTATTTTGTACTGATGATAGACATTTAGAAGATTTAATAAATGAAGGATCAATAAACTATGCTATAAAACTTAGTATAGAAAAGGGTTTAGATCCTATAAAAGCATATATTATGGGCAGTTATAATGGGTATAGATGTTATGGAA
>DAMAVY010000105.1:0-8875 GCA_032077725.1 Clostridium sp.
TGTAAATCGTATTGAGAAATTTATATTTTTAATTTATTAGCTTTTGTAACTTTCCATATTACATAATCCTGAAGTTCAATACAACGTACTTTATTCATTGGCTCGATTCTATCTAATCTATAGGGTATTCCGAGACTTTCATATTTATTAACACCTAAAACGTGATAAGGAAGCAATTCAATTTTACTAACATTAGGAACTTCATTAATAATAATGTCACTTATTTTATCCATATACTCTAAAGTGTCTGTATAACCAGGAACAACAACGTGTCTAACCCAAACTTGAGTATTAGATTTTTTAAGGGCTGCTAGAAAAATGTTTAGATCTTTAGTATCTCTTCCAGTAAGAGATGCATAACCATCACTGTTTACATGCTTTATATCTAGTAAAACCAAATCTGTATATTTTAAGATTTCATCATATTCTCCATTGCCGTAGCCTGCGGTGTCTATGGCAGTATGAATTCCATTGTCCTTGCATTTCTTTAATAATTCTAATAAAAATCTAGGTTGAACAAGAGGGTCACCACCTGAAAATGTAACGCCACCGCCAGAACGCTGAAAATAAGGCTTAAATCTAATAATTTTATTTATGATTTCATCAGTGGTAACTTCCTTGCCGTCTTTTAAATTCCACGTATCTGGATTATGACAATAAGCGCATCTTAATTTGCATCCTTGAAAAAAAATTACTGCTCTTATTCCTGGACCATCTACAAGGCCCATACTCTCTATTGAATGAATTCTACCTGTTTCCGTTGTAATGCCCCCTTTGGTTTATAATTATAAAATTAACTATATAACATTTAAATATAACAGAAATACCTGATGAAACAGGCGTTTCTGTTAATATATAAAAATTTATATAATATTTGGCTCAGTTTACATAGATGCGTGGAAGGTTCTGTTAATAACATCTAATTGTTGTTCTCTTGTTAACTTAATAAAGTTTACAGCGTATCCTGAAACTCTGATAGTTAATTGAGGATATTTTTCAGGGTGATCCATGGCATCAAGTAAAGTTTCTCTATTAAATACATTAACATTTAAATGATGAGCATTTTGACTGAAGTATCCGTCCATTAAGTTACCTAAGTTAGATGTCTTTTCATCAACTGATTTTCCAAGTGCATCAGGTATTATTGAGAAGGTGTTTGAAATACCATCTTGTGAATGTTCATATGGTAGCTTAGCAACCGAATTTAATGATGCTAGACATCCGCTAATATCTCTTCCGTGCATTGGGTTAGCTCCTGGAGCAAATGGTTGTCCTGCTTTTCTTCCGTCTGGAGTTGAACCAGTTTTCTTACCATAAACAACGTTTGAAGTTATTGTAAGTACAGATTGAGTGTGGAAAGCATTTCTGTAAGTCTTGTTTTTTCTGATTTTATCCATCATGTTTTTAACTAGAGCTACAGCAATATCATCTACTCTATCATCATCATTTCCGTATTTAGGGAAGTCGCCTTCAACTTCGAAGTCCACTGCTATTCCATTTTCATTTCTAATTGGCTTAACTTTTGCATATTTAATTGCTGATAATGAGTCTGCACATACTGAAAGTCCTGCTATACCACAAGCCATTGTTCTAAATACATCTCTGTCATGAAGTGCCATTTGTAATGATTCATAAGAATATTTATCATGCATATAGTGTATACAGTTTAATGTATTAACATAAAGGTTAGCTAACCAATCTGTCATAGCATCAAATTTATCCATTACTTCATCATAATTTAAGTACTCTGATGTTATAGGCTCCATCCTAGGTGCAACTTGAACTCCGTATTTTTCATCTACACCACCATTGATAGCGTATAGTAAAGTCTTAGCAACATTTACTCTAGCTCCGAAGAATTGCATTTGCTTACCGACTCTCATAGCAGAAACGCAGCATGCTATAGCATAGTCATCACCCCAGTAAGTAGTCATTAAGTCATCATTTTCATATTGAACAGCACTTGTGTCAATAGAAACTTTTGAACAGAAATCTTTAAATCCCTGTGGTAATCTTGTTGACCATAGTACAGTTAAGTTTGGTTCTGGGGATGCCCCTAAGTTATATAGCGTGTTAAGCATTCTGAATGAGTTTTTAGTTACCAGTGTTCTGCCATCGAGTCCCATACCACCAATTGATTCAGTGACCCATGTTGGATCGCCTGAGAATAAATCATTGTATTCTTCAGTTCTTAAAAATTTAACTAATCTTAATTTCATTACAAAGTGATCCATTATCTCTTGAGCTTCCGCTTCAGTGAGTGTTTCATTTTCTAAATCTCTTTGAATGTATATATCAATAAATGTAGAAGTTCTTCCAAGGGACATAGCTGCACCATTTTGTTGTTTAACTGCACCAAGATATCCAAAGTATAACCATTGAACAGCTTCTTGAGTATTTTTTGCAGGTACAGAGATATCAAAACCATAAGTAGCTGCCATACCTTTTAATGCATTAAGTGCACTTATTTGTTCTGTAATTTCTTCTCTTAACTGAATGATATCTGCATCGATAGTTCTAACCACTAAGCTATCCTTTTGAGCTATTTTATCTTCTATTAATCTGTCAACACCATAAAGAGCAATTCTTCTATAGTCACCTATAATTCTACCTCTACCATAAGCATCTGGAAGACCTGTGATAATACCATATTTTCTAGCTTTTCTCATCTCTTCAGTATAAACATCGAAAACTCCTTGGTTATGAGTTTTTCTATATTTAGAATATATTTTTGATATAAGTGGATCAACTTCATAACCATAAGATTTAGCTGCATTTTCAGCCATTTTTATTCCGCCTTCAGCCATAACCGCTCTTTTAAGTGGTGCATCAGTTTGAACTCCAACGATTTTTTCAAGGGATTTATCTATATATCCAGGATTATATTCATTTATTCCTGATATTGTTTTAGTGTCAACATCTAAAACTCCACCATTAGCTCTTTCTTTTTCAAATAAGTCCCTTACTTCATTCCATAAATTAGTGGTAGCTTCTGTAGCTCCGGCTAAAAATGATGAATCTCCTTCATATTGAGTATAATTTTTTTGTATAAAGTCCCTAACATTAATTTCTGTTTTCCATGATTCACCTTTAAAGTTGTTCCATTGAGTAACCATATATAATCCTCCTAATAAATAAATTTTAATAGTATATATAAAATTTATATACAAAGTTATAATTTGAAACCTTGTATATTTAATTATTGCATATTGTAAATTTAAATCTAAAACATAACACAATACATAATTTGTTATAATGCTATTGATGTTTCATCTGTTATAATTGTACAACTATAACAGATGAAATGCAACTGTTTTGTAAAAGGTTTTCAAGTTGGAATATTCAAAAATAATATTGGCCTAAGATGCTTTAATAAAAATAAGATGAGCAAGAATCACGTAATTTGGCAATATGAATGTACCTTATATTAGACTAAATTGAATTTTATGTGTAAATATTCAAAATGTAACAGATGAATTTGAAAGTGAAACAGATGAATTTGAAAGCGAAACAGATGGATAAAACAGTAAAACAGATGAACTTAATAGTTACTTAGATTTGATAAATTTGAAACAAATATAAATTTTAAAATACCCATATATTATTTTACTATTAGTAGAGAAAAACTCTTTAAGGGTTATATGTTAAATAAATGAAAGATAGGGGATGATGAAAATAAAGCTTGATTAATGATAAAATAATTAGAAATCATAAAGAATTCTATAAAAAAATATTAATTTATGATAAGTTGAGTTATAATAGTGTTAATAGAACATTAATTAGTAAAAATCATTCTTAATTGATATACTATTAATAATGTTAATAATATAATTATGATGTTGTTTATGGAGGTAAAAACTGTGGGTAGAAAACCAAGTATGTTTAGTAAAGACTATCGAAAAAAGTTAAAACTAAGACGAATGAAATACATGACTATACTTGTAGTTCTAGTTATAGCAATTGGTATTTTTGTTTTCTTCTTTATTAATAATGAAGGAATTGCATCGATAGGAAAAAACTTTTTATTCAAAGATAAAAGCGAAGAAAAGGTGGAAAATGAAAAAAATGGTAACAGTGATTTGAAAACTGATGGGGAGTCCGAATCAGAAGTTGTAAACCCTCAAAAAGAAGAATCTACTGTTACTAGTTTTGAAGTAGCACTGGATTCAGGTAAAAAAGTTACTATTGAATATGAAGAATTAAATGGAAAACAAAAGGTTAAAACTGTAGAAGGGGGATTAGAGGTTCAATGTAGTGTGTCTCCATCCCAGGAACAAGTGTTGATATTAGATAAAACTTCTCAAGACATGTATGTTTTGAAAAATAAGGAAGAATTAATTAATATTACAAATCCTGAGTATGTATCTACTAATAAAGAAGTATTTAAAAAAGAGAATGTGATTAGTAATAATCCTTCATACAAATGGGTTGAAAGTGCACAATTTATAGATGATACACATATTGCATATTCAAGTGGTTTGCCTTGGATAAATGGTAATGATGATAGATACTTATGGGTATTTAACATAGAAAATAATGAACACTCAGGTAATTTTAATGTAAAAGGTAAAAAATTTGTTTTGAGTCAGATAACAGAAAAAGGTCTAATGATTTCTGTGGATGATAAAGAAATGATAATAGACAAAGATGGTAAAATAGTACAATAAATATATAAAAGTAAAAAGTATTGTAAATATTAATAGTATTATTGTATAATTTATTAGGTAATATTTATTTTATTTTCATAAATTTAAGGTATAATGATATATGAATCTTTAAATTATTAAAGATACTATATACTTTAATCAATTTATGTTATAATTTTAAGAAATACAGAATTGGTAATATTAGGAGGAAGAAATAATGAACGTTAAAATGGAGAAGCTAGAGAAAAACGTTGTAAAGTTTGAAGTTACAGTTGGTGCAGATAAATTCGCGGAGGCTGTTAAGAAATCTTATGCAAAAAATGCTAAGAAATTCAATGTTCCTGGCTTTAGAAAAGGAAAAGCTCCAATGAACATAATTACGAAGTATTATGGTGATAGTGCACTATATGAAGATGCAATAAACTACATATGTGATACTACATATCCACAAATCATAAGTGAAAATGATATACACCCAGTGGATTATCCAACTATAGATATAGTTCAAATTGGTGAAGGAAAAGAATTTATATATACTGCATCAGTATCAGTTGTGCCAGAAGTAGAATTAGGTGCTTATAAAGGAATTGAAGCTAAAAAAGAAGTAATTGAAGTTTCAGCTGAGGATGTAGAAAACAAATTAAAAGAATTACAAGCTAAAAATACAAGAGTAGAAGTAAAAGATGGAGCTGTAGAGAATGGTGACATAGCTGTTATTGATTTTAAGGGTTATGTAGAAGATGTTGCTTTTGAAGGCGGAGAAGCTAACGATTTCGAATTAGAAATCGGATCAGGCAGCTTTATTGATAACTTTGAAGAACAATTAGTTGGCTTATCAGCTGGAGATGCTAAAGATGTAAATGTTAAATTCCCAGAGCAATATGGTAAAGATGAATTAAACGGAAAACCAGCTAAATTTGAAGTAACTATTAAATCTGTTAAAAGAAAAGAATTACCAGAGATAACAGACGAATTTGCAAGTGAGGTTTCTGAATTTGATACATTAGAAGAACTTAGAAATAGTTTAAAAGAAGAATTAGTAAAAGAAAAAGAAGAGAAAGCATCAAATGATTATGAAAATGCAGTAATGGAAGCTGTAGTAGCTAACGCTAATGTGGAAATTCCAGATGCATTGATAAACAGAGAGCTTGATAGTATGCTTGAAGATTTAGGAAATAGATTAAAATATCAAGGATTAGATTTAGAAAACTACTTTAAATTTACTAATTCAACTGAAAAAGACTTCAGAGAGCAAATGAAAGACATAGCAACTAAAAATGTTAAAAGTCAATTGGTTATAAGTGAAGTAGCAAAAGTTGAAAAATTTGAAGCTACTGAGGAAGAAATTAAAGAAAGAGCTACTGAGCTTGCTACTAAATATGGTGAAGCTGATAAACTAGAAGATACTGTTGAACGTCTAGTTAAAGTACAAAGAGAGTACTTTGAAAATCAAATAGTAAATGAAAAAGTTAAAAATGTTATAATGGAAAATAGTAAATCTATTTAAGCTAATTAATAATTGCCAGTATATGCTGGCAATTATTTTAAACAAAATAGTTTTATATAATTTACAAAGTAGGTTAAAACAGTTTAAATGAGGATATAATAGTAAATATTCTAATATATTTACAGTAGTGAGGAGGGTATATTTATGAGCTATATTCCAATGGTAGTAGAACAAACAGGTAAAGGCGAAAGATCTTATGATATATATTCTAGGTTATTAAAAGAAAGAATCATATTCTTATCAGATGAGGTAAACGACGTTACTGCAAGTTTGGTAGTGGCACAACTTTTATTTTTAGAGTCAGAAGATCCTGATAAAGACATTTACTTATATATAAATAGCCCAGGAGGTTCAATAACTTCTGGAATGGCAATTTATGATACTATGAATTATATCAAACCTGAAGTATCCACTATATGTATAGGTATGGCTGCATCTATGGGAGCATTTTTGCTAACAGCAGGTCAAAAGGGAAAAAGATATGCATTACCTAATAGTGAAATAATGATACATCAACCTCTAGGTGGATTTAAAGGTCAGGCCACTGATATTGATATTCATGCAAGAAGAATTTTACAAATAAAAGAAACCCTTAATGAAATTTTATGTGAAAGAACTGGCCAGCCAATGGAGAAAATAAAGAAAGATGTTGAAAGAGATTATTTTATGTCCGCGGTTGAAGCTAAAGAATATGGATTAGTAGATGAGGTAATAATTAAAAAGAAATAGCTTTAAAGGGGTGTCAACATGCCAAGAAATGAAGAGAAGAAAAAATTCAAATGTTCTTTTTGTGGTAAGAGCGAAGAACAAGTAAGAAGACTTATTGCAGGACCAGGTGTATATATATGTGATGAGTGTATCGAACTTTGTTCTGAAATAATTGTAGATGAAAGAGAAGAAGATGTACAGATTGACATGGGTACATTACCTAAACCTAAGGAAATTAAAAAGTATTTAGACCAATATGTTGTAGGTCAAGATGATGCTAAAAAAGCTTTATCTGTAGCTGTATATAATCATTATAAAAGAATAAATTCAACAGTTATAGATAATGAAATTGAGCTTCAAAAGAGTAATATACTTCTTTTAGGGCCAACTGGTTCAGGTAAAACATTACTTGCACAAACTTTGGCTAAAATGCTAAATGTTCCTTTTGCAATTGCAGATGCAACAACACTTACTGAAGCTGGTTATGTAGGTGAAGATGTAGAAAATATTTTACTAAAATTGATTCAAAGTGCTGATTATGATGTAGAAAGAGCTGAAAGAGGTATCATCTATATAGATGAAATAGACAAAATTGCTCGTAAATCGGAGAATCCATCCATTACTCGTGATGTTTCAGGAGAAGGAGTTCAACAAGCATTACTTAAAATACTTGAGGGAACTGTCTCATCTGTACCACCACAAGGTGGAAGAAAGCATCCACATCAAGAGTTCATTCAAATAAATACTACTAATATATTATTTATTTGTGGTGGAGCATTTGATGGCTTAGAAAAGATAATTACAAAGAGAACTCAAAAATCTGCCATGGGTTTTGGAGCAGAAGTAGTGTCTAAGGAAAAACAAGATTTAGGAGAACTGTATAGGCAGATAATGCCAGGAGACTTATTAAAGTTTGGATTAATTCCAGAATTTGTAGGTAGAATTCCAGTAATAGTTACTTTAGATAACTTAGACGAAGAAGCACTTGTTAAAATATTAAGTGAACCTAAAAATGCACTTGTAAAACAATATCAAAAGCTTTTAGAAATCGATGATGTTAGACTTGAGTTTGATGAAGAATCACTAAGAGCCATAGCTAAGGAAGCAATTAAAAGAAGTACTGGTGCTAGAGGCTTAAGAGCGATAATAGAAGACATAATGCAGGAAGTAATGTATGAGGTTCCTTCACGTGAAGAAGTTGAAAAAGTAATAGTACATGAAGAAACATTAAATACTAAAGTTCCTGAGTATATCATATCAGAAAGTGGTAAACGTGAACCTATAAAATCAGATAATAAAAAAGGTGTTAAGAGAACGCCTGAACTTGCATAATAAAAACTGCTGTCTACAGCAGTTTTTTCATTTTATAGAATATTAATCCAATATATTGAGAATAATACTATTGTGACTTAAATATTTATTAAAGGGAGGGAAGATTAGTTTGCTTATTATAGTAGACTAATATTTATATGGAACCAGTAACGATTTTAATAATGCTTATACAATTATTTGTTACAATAGTAATGGGAATCTACTTTTTTAATGCCATAAAGGGACAAAAAACAACTAAAGTTACATTTAATAAGGAAAATTCTAAGGAAGTAGAAAACTTGCGTAGAATGAAAAGCATAAGTTTAACAGAACCTTTAACTGAGAAAAGCAGACCTACAAATTTCAATGATATTATTGGTCAAGAAAAAGGAATAAAAGCTTTGAAAGCAGCAATATGTGGACCTAATCCTCAACATATAATAATATATGGGCCACCTGGAGTGGGGAAAACAGCAGCAGCAAGACTTGTACTAGAAGAGGCAAAATTAATGCCTTCTTCACCATTTAAAGAATTCTCATCATTTATTGAAATAGATGCAACAACTATTAGATTTGATGAGAGAGGAATAGCAGATCCATTAATTGGCTCTGTTCATGATCCTATATATCAGGGAGCTGGGCAACTAGGAATAATAGGTATACCTCAACCAAAACCAGGTGCCGTTACAAAAGCTCATGGAGG
>DAMAVY010000106.1:0-8816 GCA_032077725.1 Clostridium sp.
TCCACCAATTATTAAAGTATCAGCTTCAGAAATAGCTTCTATGGCACCCCTAGTCACTTCTTCATTTAGGCCTTCCTCATATAGAACTACATCTGGTTTTACTGTTCCACCACATTTAGTGCAGGATGGTATTCCCTTAGAATTCAAAATAAACTCGACATCATAAAAGCCATGACATTTTACACAATAATTTCTATGAATTGACCCGTGTAACTCAAAAACGTTTTTAGAACCTGCAGCTTGATGAAGCCCATCAATATTTTGAGTAACTATAGCTTTTAATTTTCCCATTTCCTCTAACTTTGCCAGAGCAATATGTCCAGCATTAGGCTTCGCTTCAGGGTATACAAGCTTTGCTTTATAGAAGTTAAAAAATGCCTCAGGAAACCTTGCAAAGTAAGTATGTGAAACTAATTGTTCCGGTGTTAAAGTTACATGAAGTCTTTCATTAAATAAACCACTGCTGCTTCTGAAATCTGGTATATTTGACTCAGTACTTACTCCAGCTCCTCCGAAAAAAACAATATTATTACTTTCTTTTATTATATTTGTAAGTTTTTCAAAACTCATATCTAAACATCTCCAAACTAAAACTATTAACATTTGATTATTAACTTTTAACTCTTAACTCTCAACTCTCAACTCTCAACTCTTAACTCTCAACTCTCAACTCTTAACTCTCAACTCTCAACTCTCAACTCTCAACTCTCAACTCTCAACTCTTAACTCTTAACTTTATTATAACATAGAGCAAAATTCTCACATATAGAGGATACGAGAATTTCGCCCTTACTTATTAAATTTATAACTTTTGAGCCATTACGCTAAGTTTGAGCAGAATCTGCTTTGTTTATAACTTCTATGCCCCAATATCAAGGGATCCCATTAGTGAAGTAAAATGCTATAAGTTATATATTCATGAAAAAAAGAATTAAAGGAATTGTAATAAATGATAAGAAATTTGACAGTACAATACATTTATTGGCAAGTAACTCATCACCACCATAGGTCTTTGCAAATGCACCAGCTGTTGATGCTGCTGGTGTAGCAATAAGTACCACAGGAATCACAAGCATATAGTTATTAAATCCCAACTTTTTCAGTATAACCAATAAAATACACGGAAAAATAATTAATCTTCCTATGGAATAAAGCCATATAATTGGTTCTTTTAATAAATCTTTAAATTTTATTCTTGCTAAACTATTTCCTACTACCAATAGTGCTAAAGGGATTGTCATATCTCCTACCCATTCTAAAGGTCTGTAAATAACATATGGTAATTTTATTGAAGTCAAAAATAAAATGAACCCAATAATTGTTGCAATCAATCCAGGATTAAATAATTTTTTCAAATCAAGCTTACTGCTTTTTCTATCTAGAAGCATTATGCCATATGAAAACAGCAATAAATTATAAAACATATTAAAGCAAGATGCGTAAAAAATACCTACATCTTCATAAATTGCGCTAACTACAGGGAATCCTGTAAAACTTACATTTCCAAAAACAATTAAAAACTGTAAAATTTTAAGTTTGTCCATATGTAAAGAAGACACTTTTCCTAAAATAGTTACCAAGCAAATAAGTACTGCATATATAGCAACAGATAATGCTATCAATCCAATGCTATTGTTAAACAACTCCCTGGAAAAACTCTTTTGCATAGATATTAAAATTAGAATAGGAAATGTAACTTTTATTACAAGATTGCTTATCACCGATGCACCATTTTCTGTAACAACATTTAATTTTGCAATGACAAATCCAATAAAAATTATCACTGCAAGTATAATGATTGAATTAATAATTCCTGAATAATTCACGTAAAAACCTCTTTCATAATATATTAGAACTAAAAGTTAACAACTTTTTACACTTATATGTATTTTCATTTCACACTACTGATATTTTACCACAATAGTAAATATGGACCAACTATTTATATACTTCCTAACATCACAATTATTTATTTTAAGTTAATACAATTGAATAAAAAATATAATTATATAGTATATTTAACCTTGTGTGTTGTATAATATTACATATGCTGTTATTTTTTAAAGGAGTGATATTATGAATGAACTTTCATACAACAAAAGTCAAAGCAATTTTATAAACAGAACTCTATTATATATGGCTTTGGGACTAATAATTACCTTTGCTGTAGGTTATTATATTTCTTCAAGTATATCTATGATGGCGTTAATCTATAGTAATCCCGCACTCACCATTGGTATAGTTATCATAGAACTAGCTTTAGTTGTTGTGCTTAGCAGAAAAATTGATAAACTATCTACTAAAGCAGCCCTTAGTCTATTTATAGCTTATTCCATAGTAAATGGAGTTACCTTTGGTGCTATATTTATTATCTACGACCTTGGGTCAATAATAAGTGTATTTATCGTAGCTGCTGCAATGTTTTTCTGTTGTAGTATGATAGGTCTAACTAC
Source organism: Clostridium sp. (assembly GCA_032077725.1). Taxonomy (GTDB): domain Bacteria; phylum Bacillota; class Clostridia; order Clostridiales; family Clostridiaceae; genus Clostridium_J. The sequence continues at coordinate 2,454 of DAMAVY010000106.1, forward strand.
TAAAAAGGATTTATCCATGGTAGGTAGGATTGCCATTATGGCTCTTGTAGGAATCATATTAGCAACCTTTATGAATCTATTTATGAATTCCAATGAATTCTCTATGCTGATTAGCTACATTGGAGTTGTTATTTTCTGTGCATTAACAGCCTATGATATGCAAAAAGTTAAGTTAATACATGACGAAAACTATGGATATGATTCTGCTACTACAAATAAATTCGCTATTATTGCTGCTCTTGAGCTATATTTGGATTTTGTTAACTTATTTATACACTTATTAAGAATTTTAGGTAAAAAGAAATAATAATGAACTATATAAAAAAGCGGTTAATAACAAGTCTAGTTGACAGTTATTAACCGCTTTTAGCAAAACACATTTCTAAAGAAATATTCAAGTTTATGAGTTTACTAGTTAAACTTATATAAGTTCAATCCAATCTCTTCATTAAATTGTCTTTCAACTTTACCTTCAATAGCGTCTACTATTATTTCCCCTGTAGCACTTATTATTGCTGAATTTAAGTGTCCACCATAGGTTTTGTGATCTTCACCAGCTAAATTTATGTGTAAATGTAAATAAACTTCTCCATTCATGGTAGAAATATTTCCCATAAGGCTTGTAATTTCATAATCTCCTGTAAGCTCCATTGAATGATATTCCTTGGTGGCTATTTCTAATGTACCTATTGTTGCCTTATTGACTGCTCCAATCCCCGTTACAGATCCTAATGTAACGGATTGATTTTTGCAAAAATTCTTTAGGGTATCAACAACTTCCTCCCCTCTATCAAACCTTATAACATATTTGTTTCCAAATTTTTTAAATTCCATTACAATCCTTCTTTCTTAATATAATTTCAACGCATTATTAATTGTTTCTTTTATGAATCTTCTTTTGAGTTTCTCCCTTTATACCAAAGATAAATTCAAGATATTTAGTATTATTATACGCTGAATTCTATATTTTTCAAGATAAGGTTAATTATATTTAGTTAATTCATGTAGAAATATTCATTGTTATATTTGCAAAAAAACTTAACCTGCTATAATTTAGCAAGTTAAGTTTTGATTTTCATATTTATTTTGAAAGTGAAAATTAGACCTTAATTTTCCTGATAACCGATTTTGTGAGAGCTAATTTTCAAATTTATGCGGGAACTGACTAATGATACCTACCGTCATCATATCAGCCATTTCTAAACCTTGTTTCTCTATTTCATCGTATAAGTTGATACTTTCTGCATAATTTTTATTAAGCATGGCAACTGCTTCAGATTTAGTCTGAGCTAGATGTTTATATAGCATTGATTGCCAATCATCCTTGGACCAGTACGGATTAATCCGGCTAAGGAAACCTGCTATTTCATCTGCGTTTGCATACCATCGTTTTTCAGCGATATCGGCTGCATTTTTATCTCCAGCTTTAGCTGCTTTCACAAGTTCTGCTGCTATGACAAGATGTTGTTTAAGCAAATAACTAAATTCAGATGAAATTTCAGCACTGTAGAAATTCCTTAATGCTAGTTCAAAATCCGTGGGGTTTCGAAGTAATCGATTTGTAACAATGTCTACATCTGGTAAATCTAACACCATGCTCATGATAGTCATCCTTGTCCAAAACATATGTTGCTCCCAAAGCATCCGTAAATGATTCATCAATTGTACTTCAGAATTACTTAATTTATTAGAAATTGGGCTGTTTCTTTCTTGGTATCTTCTATTCTCTATACATTTAAAATTATAGGGCATATGTGAATTATACCCATTACATGTAAATTCAGAATTGAAAGATGTTCTTCTTGGACCTCTATCCAAAATAATCACCACTTTTATAATCATCATACTTTATAATATGAGTATATTTGAAAAAGTTGCCTATGATACTCCTTGAATAATGCCACATGCTAATCTTCTACCCGTAGCTCCAACTGGTTCTACTCTATAGTTGTCAGGACTTTCATGTATTATCACGGTTTTTCCAATAACGTCCTGAACTGTAAACTTATTTGTAAAAAAGGTCATTTTTGAATACCCATCATTTGAAAAAAGCACTGGAAAATCGCCGGCGTGATTGCCATGGGGTTGATTAGTTGGATTATAGTGTTGTCCAGCTGCTGCAAATGGCGATTTAGGATTATCTATAAAACAGCTACCTCTTTCATGTAAATGAAATCCATGAGGTCCAATTGGTGGGTTCGACGCTGTTTCATGTTTATAAGGAGGTAATCCATTAACTTCCACTGAAACCTCTGTTCCGCCAGGTACTTCGGTAAAAGTTACATTTCCCCTGAGGTTTGGAGCTAACGGTCCACCAATTATTTCGGCTGAAGCTCTTGTAAATTGCGTACTTACTTCCCTGTAATTTCCATATCCATAATAATTACCACTATAATAAGGTGGCTGATATTGTTCAAAGTGCATAATATCCTCCAAATTAAATTCTATAATTTATGTTATGCACAATTTGAGAAAAGGTTAATTGGTAGTGTTTTTAATCTTAATTTTGCTATATAAATCACTCCATACCTCTATCACAAATTTAATCAAACAAGGTATGGAACTAATCTACGTTCAATGTACGTCTTATCTATCCATTACTATCCCCTATTCCCCTGCAACTTCAATAAGTCCATTTCCAATAAGCACATCAAAATCGAATTTTCTCTTCATATCCTGAAATTGTATACTAATATCCGAATCTGTAATTTCACTGATTACTCCCTCACCATAAAATTTATGGGAAACCGTAACTCCTACCTTATATTCAGACTTACCTAGTATCTCTTCTTCTAAGCTACATTCATTTAAAAACTGAGACTTGTTTCTCTTTTCTCCTCTAATAAATTCAGGAGCAACAAATATTAGATTGTTAATGGCTCTTGTAATTCCAACATAAAAGAGCCTTCGCTCTTCTTCTAAGTCGTTGGACTTATAGGGAATAAAACCATCTACAGCATTTATCATGAATACTGTGTCAAATTCCATACCTTTCACGCCATGAATAGTGCTTAGAATTACACCACTCACTTTTTCCTTATCCTTTGCTTTTGATTTTTGTGTTTCTTCCTCAACAGAATTAACGTGTTCTAAGAACTCCTTTATTGTTTTAAACTCCTTTACGCTTTCCTTAAATTCGTTTAAAACATTTTCTAAATCCTCTATGGATAATTTATACTTAGTGCCATACTCAACTAAATATTTATGATAATTTAAATCTCCTATTATAAAATCTACTGCAGTAGGAAGAGACATTTTATTTAAGCCACTTATATCTCTTTCTAACTTATCTAATATTTTAAGTTGAAAAACGGGGGTGGTTTCTAAATTCCTTAACTTTATAAATGGATTATTTAGTCCCCTATCTTTTTTTACTTCTTCTATACTATTTTTGCTAATGTACCTATAAGGTTTGTTTATTATCTTTTCAAAACTCTCAACATTCATTGGATATATGCTTAATTTTAGATAATTAAGTAAATCCTTACATATAAAATGATTAAAAAAGTTATATTGCTTGTCGAGTAAAGTAAAAGGGATTTTTTTTCTTATAAAGCTGTCTATTATACTTCTACTTTCCATATTTGTTCTGAACAAAACTGCAAAGTTATTAAACTCGGAATTCTGTGATTCCTTTAATTTATAAATATAGTCGCTGATAAATGTCCCTTGAACTGCCTCATTTTTTACACGCTCTACCTTTATTATTCCCTCTTCCCTTTTATGAGAGATAATATTTTTTGAAGTCCTAATGATATTATTCTTTATAGATTTCATTGATAAATCTACAATATTCCTTTTAGACCTGTAATTTGTAGATAAATATAAGGTTATACCATTTTTAAACCATTCTTTAAAATTAACCATATAAGAAGGATTAGCACCCCGAAAACTATAGATGCACTGATCTTCATCTCCAACTGTAAATAAACAATTATTTCCTTTTAATAGCTTTAATATTTCTATTTGAACATCATCACAATCCTGAAATTCATCAACTAATATATGTTTAAATTTACTCTTATATTGATTTAATATAGTTCCATTCTTTATAAATAAGTCTCTACACATTATTTGCAAATCTTCGAAATCAAGAAGTTCATTTTTATTTTTATAAGCCTCATAAAACACTAGACAATTTTGTAATATATCTTTATCAATTGATGTATTGGCTTCTCTCTTATACTCACCCGTACACTTTAAAATTGATAGTGCATTAATATAATCTTTTACTCTATCATCACTAACTTCCTCAACGTAAGTTATTAGAAAATTTTTAACTACTTTATAACTTTCAAAGCTTTCTATTATCTTTATATTCCCATAATAGGAATTCAATATTTTATAACAAAATCCATGAAAGGTTCCAAAGAATGGACTGACTTTACTTTCATCTAACAATAAAAACCTATTTCTCATATTATTGGCTGCTGCTTTTGTAAATGTTATTACAACTATATTTCTAGGAGAAATCTTCTTGTTATTTATAAGATCATAAACCCTATTTACAATAACAACAGTTTTCCCACTTCCAGGTCCTGCACTAACTATTATATTTTCTTTGTCACAAGTAGCAGCTATTAGCTGTTCATCACTCAAATTATTTAATTTTTTCTTCATCATAATACAAATCTTTCCTTTTTTATGGCTTCAACCTATTAATATTACCATAATATTTAACTCTATACTATGGAAATGAATCTTTTCTTGTGTTACGATATATTAGGATGAAATTGTTAAACTAACTAGAATTCTTAAAAAATTATGGTTATATAAGTGAGGAGAACAAAAATGGATACAATGACTAGATTTGACCTTAAAAGCGAAAGAAATCTTACCATGCTAGTAGATTTTTACGAGCTTACAATGGCTAATGGTTATTTAAATAGCGGTGTTAGTGACACTATTGCATATTTTGATATGTTTTTCAGAAAAATCCCAGATAATGGTGGCTACTGCATTATGGCAGGAGTACAACAAATGATTGAATATTTATCCAATCTTAAATTCACTAAAAAAGATCTGGATTATTTAAGAAGCAAAAACTTATTTAGTGAAGATTTTTTAGATTATTTAGCAAATTTTAAATTTACTTGTGACGTATGGTCAATTCCAGAAGGAACAGTTGTATTTCCTGGAGAACCCCTAGTGACTGTAAGAGGACCAATTATGGAAGCTCAATTCGTTGAAACTATGATTCTTTTAACAATTAACCATCAAACTTTAATTGCTACTAAAGCTTCAAGAATTTGTGAAGCTGCAGGCAATAGAGCAGTAATGGAATTTGGTTCAAGACGAGCTCAAGGTTACGATGGTGCCTTATATGGAGCTAGAGCTGCAGTTATTGGTGGATGTACTTCAACAGCTTGTACTTTGGCAGATGAATTATTTGGTACACCTGGTACTGGAACCATGGCTCACTCATGGATTCAACTATTTGATAATGAATACGACTCTTTTGTAGCATGGGCTAAGGCCTATCCAGATGATACTGTATTGTTAGTTGATACATATAATGTATTAAAATCCGGTATCCCTAACGCTATAAAAGCCTTTGATGAAGTTTTAAAGCCTATTGGCAAAAGACCAAAAGCTATAAGAATAGATAGTGGAGATATTACATATCTCTCAATTGAAGCTAGAAAAATGTTAGATGAAGCTGGATATGAAGATGTAAAAATAACTATTTCTAATTCTTTAGATGAATTTATTATCAAAGCAGTTCTTGAAAATGGTGCCCAAATTGATAGCTTTGGTGTAGGTGAAAGACTTATTACAGCAAGAAGCGAACCCGTATTTGGTGGCGTTTATAAACTTGTGGCAATAGAAAAGGATGGTAAAATAATTCCAAGAATTAAGATAAGTGAAAACGTAGAAAAAATAACAAATCCAGGTTTTAAATCTCTATACAGACTTTATGACAATAAAACCAATAAAGCAATAGCTGATTTAATTGCACTAAACGATGAGTCTTTTGATTCTAGTAAACCAATAGAATTATTTGATCCTAACTATACTTGGAAAAAGAAAAAAGTTCAAAATTATACAATAAAAGATCTAAGTGTTCAAATATTTAATAAGGGTGTTTGTACTTATGAAAGTCCTTCTGTGATGGAAATAAGAGATAACTGTACAAAAGAAAAAAACAGCTTATGGTCTGAAACAAGAAGACTACAAAATCCTCATAAATATTATGTTGATTTATCTAAAAATCTATGGAATATTAAGGAATCACTGTTATACGAATACTCTACAAAATATGACGAATAATACTATTATCTTGTTTATGAAGGGTATGATAAATATTGAAGACAAATCTTAAAATAAGAATTGCTAATGAAGCTTTTGATTTTATTAATAAAC
>DAMAVY010000107.1:0-8758 GCA_032077725.1 Clostridium sp.
GGCGGGACGGGTGTTCTTTCAGCAACTTTTGAAAATGAAATCAAAGCAATGTCTATATCTACAGTAAGATTAGGTGGAATAAATAGATATGAAACTTCAGTTAAAATCGCAGAAGCTGTAGGAGGCCAAGGTGAATTTGCAATTGCAACAGGGGATGGATTTGCTGATAGCCTTTCAATTTCAGCAATAGCAGCGGCAAAGGGAATGCCTATACTTTTAACTGAGAATAATGAATTGCCAACTATTGTTAAAAATTATCTAAATGGGCGAAGTGTCACAAGAACATATGTTATAGGTGGGGTTGGAGTTGTATCTGATAATGTAGCAAATACCTTAACTAACGTAGTAAGACTAGGCGGAGCTGATAGATATGATACTAATGAGAAGATATTTACTCAATTTAAGAGTGATATAAGTACAAGCTCAATGTATATGGCGCTTGGAACTAATTTTCCAGATGCTCTTTCAGCATCAGCCTTGGCGGCAAAAACTAGATCATTTGTATTGTTATCAAATGATGGAGATATAACGGATCCACTTAGAAATATAATAGGACAAAATAGAAGTACAATACAGAGAATGTATATATTAGGTGGTCCAACATTAATACCAAATAGCATGTTAAATTACTTCAATATTTTAATGCAATAAGCAAATATTTAAAACTAACGTAAATTTTAATAATAAGTATTAAATTTAAATTGGAATTAATACTTGTTATTTATATAAAAATGTCTTGATGAAAATCGAGACATTTTTATTTTTTTTAATTAACAGGTGTATAGACAAGTTCTATGGGTAAACTAATATAAAGATTTTGTATTTATTAAAATTAATAGAAGTAAGTGCTAAGTAAAATGAATAAAGAAGAGAAATTGAAGGGAGAAATGTGATGAAAAAGGTTATAAGGATAGCGTTAATTATATTAATAAGTACTAATATTACAACTGTTTACGCCATAAGTGATAAAGGTTCAAATTCAGCAAAAATATCTTTAATTAAAATGGTAAATTGCGTTAGGAAAAACGATCAATTAGCAATGGTAGAAAACGAATCAAAAACATACTCAAATGAGTATGTATCTGTAAATATTAATAAACCTATTGTAAAAATACCAGGGAACAAAAGGGTAGAAGAAATTATAAATAATAAAATAAGCAAAAAGGTTAATGATTTTGAGGAGAATATATCTGATTTATCTAAGAAGGATAATGAATTTAATGTTAAAAATGGATTAGAAGTAAGACCATATGTTGTTAATATAAATAATACCGTAAGCTATAACGCTGGTAATATACTTTCCCTTACTCTACATTTATATAGTTATACAGGTGGGGCACACGGTTCTTCTGTTGATATATCTTATAATTTTGACACCAACACTGGAAATAGTGGCGTGTTAGAGGATTTTTTTGGAAACAATGAGAATTATAACAAAATTATTCTAGATAATATAAAAGCAACTATTAAAAATAATCAGGACTTATATTTTAAGGAAGTAACAGATAACATTAATGAAATTCCGTATAATCAAAAGTTTTATATAACTGACAAAGGTTTAGTAGTATATTTTGATGAATACGAAATTGCACCTTATGCAGCAGGGATACCAAGTTTTAATATTCCATTTGATAAATTTCCTAAAGGATTAAACAAAGTAGATATTCAATTTGAAGCTCCCATAATAAAATATGTGAACTATGAAAATTCCACCGATAATTTTAATGAATATCTTTCTTATCCTAGGGTTGAAAATCTCACAGATAAAATTATAGAAGAAAAAATAAATAATTATTTCAAAAATGAAATATCTGAATTTTCAAAGGGGATTAAAGAGAAAAATATTAATTATATAAATACTGATAAATATATAAAAGGTATAACGACATACTTTATGCCATTTTTTAAAGATAAATACACCATGATTTTTGATATAACATATTCAGGAAATAATTCTAAAGATAAAAATATACTGCTATATAATAAGAAATACAAGGTGAATTTACAAAATGGTGATGTTATCATAATTAAATGAGTTGTTATTTGGAATTCTGAAAATTTTATTATGAATAGTTAAATCTACACTATCTATGAAACTTATATAGATAGTGTAGACTTTATAATTTGCAACTTTATAATTTTATCAAAAACAATAAAATTAAAATATTATTTTGTAACACATTGAAGGTATGGCTAGTAATATAATAAGTGAAGCATTCAAATTCGGAGGATAGTATGCAAAACAAAACTAGTCGTAACATAATAGGCCCTGATGTAAATGAGTATAGAGGTGATATAAATTACACCTTACTTGCTACTCAAACTCCTTATTGTTATTTACGTGGCTCAGGTTATGGCACAGGTAGATTTAGAATTGACAAAAAGTTTATAGAATATGCAGAGGGTATGAGAAATGTGGGAATCCTCACAGGTGCATATCACTATGCTGTACCATCTGCAGATTTAACTAACGCTGATACTCAATGTGATGAATTTATAGATGCACTAGAGCAAGCCTATGGTCCTAAAAAATATGGAGATTTATTTCCTGTAATTGATGTAGAAGCGCCAGTGGATAAATCTATTTCAACAGATATACTTTTAGATTGGGTAGATAGGTTTAGAAAAAGATTTGAAAGAAAAACACGAAGAAAATTAATGCTTTATACAGGTTCGTTTTTCATTGAATTATATAATAACTTCTATCATACTAAAAAAGGATTTATTCTATCCGATATGCCTCTCTGGATTGCAATGTATGTAGATATTCCATCAAATCCACCATATCCAATGGATCAAGGAGGATGGACTAGATGGAGAATGTGGCAATTTACTGAAAATGGGACAATGCCAGGAATAAACAATCCACCTGTAGATTTGAACTATGGACCAGAAAACTTGGATTTATTAACGCAACCTAGAAATGTAAAAAATTTTAGTGCTGTTCCAATAAATCAGGAAATAAGGTTATCTTGGGATGCAAATACTGACGTTGATTTAGGCGGATATAATATTTTCATTAGTGCAAATTACGTAACTACTCTAAATAAAAAAGCCACATCATATATACTAAAACTTGCCAATAGACCTGTAGAAGGAGAAAGATATGAAGTTTCTATTGAAGCATTTGATAATGATGGTGAGTTTTCACAAGAAAGATCAAGAGCTAGAGTTACTTTTGTAAGACAATCCATAATGGATTATGATGAAGGAGCTTCTAATAAGGTTTTTCAAGATATAAATAGTAATGATTATAATGCTCCTGTAAATATTAATCATAGAAAAAAAGGGAAATTTAAAGACCCAGTAGATTTCTTAGAGAAAAAATTTATAGTGCCTTGCAATTTACAAAATACTGAAGACTATAACAGATATTCTAATGACATTCATCGTAATAATAAATTATATGATGATTTTGTAGAGTTTGATAATGAATTTGATGATGACATGTACATGAGAAGATTAGAATCTGAAAAAGCATATCAAAATTACTATGGAAATAGGGAATATGAAAATAGATTAGAAGGCTTAAATTCTAATGATGAAGCCTATAATTGGGATAAAAATTGCATGGAATCCAAAGAAAAGGAAGGTTGCAACTGTTGTAATTGTAACAAAATGAAACAAGGTTACCAGAATCATCATCATATAGGTGTACTTGAGCATAAATGTGAATGTGATAAAGATGGTATTCATAAAACTATAAAAGACATAGAAGATATAGAAGATATAAAAGATAAAAAATACGAGTTCAAACCTTCTTTCAAAGACGAACATGATGGAGAGCGTCGTAGATTAGAAAATCACGATAGTAAAAAGCTTGAGAAATGCAATATCTGTCTTCAGGATAAGGATAATTGCATAAATTGTGAACATTTGCACCACGATATGTATTTAAATAATTGTGATTATGGTCATGAAAATTCATATGAGAAAAAAAATAAACATGATGATAAAAAATATAAAGATTATTATGAAAAATACAACAATGAGTATCCAGCTAAGAAAAAGAAGAAAAAGCATCATAAAAAACATTAAAATAAAATGAAGAACCCACTTTCATTAAGAGAAGTGGGTTCTTTGATGTTTTTTACATTTCTTGTGGATTAGTAGGTTTAGTCTTAATAGCATATTCAAAAGTATTGCTTGAATCTTTGCAGTTATATTTTTTTATTTCAGGAAAAGCTGCTGAATCGTTGAAATTATTATTGCCATCACATTTGTTAGAGTTTTGAGTTTTATCATAGTCACTATCAAAAAAACTACATTGATCAGAATCTTGTGATGAATTTACATCAATTTCATTGTTAAGCATAGCCTCACTAATAGCTTTAGTACCTTTAGTTGAAATTGCATTAACTACTCTATCAACTATAGCTACGGTACCTACGACAGCTAAAGTGTTGGTTACTAATTTTTTTACGTTCATAGTATCCTTCCTTTCTTTAGTCTTTCATTTAGTTTATGTATAAAATTAAAAAATTATAATGATATATTAAATGTAACATTACAAAAATATAGAAATTATTTTTTAGAATCCTTTAATTTCGTCATGATTGATTCTAATATAAACATATGATTTTGTAGCAAACTAAGATTTTTACCTAGAGCCACATCTTTAGCTAGTAATGCATTAAATAATTTAAGCTCTTTATCATTCAATGAATTTTTGAGTTCTGCTTGTTCATCAGAAGAAAGAATTTCAAATTCAGAAACAATACTATAACAATATTCTAACAAGTTGTTATTAATATAATTAGCTCTGTTCTTATAATTCTTTTTACACACTAAAAATCCAATAATAATAATTACTACTAAAACAATAAATTGATACAAATCAAATCATCTCCTTTTAATAGATATTAATAAGTATAGTGTAACGAAGTTAAAGTGTAAAGCATTTATTCATATTATAGTAACTCTTAAAATATTTGTATTAGCATTTTTATTGCAACTGCAAGAGACATAGTTACAAATATTGGTTTAATAACCTTTGAGCCTTTTTTGATAGCAAGTTTTGTCCCTATGTTGGCACCTATTATCATAGAAAAACAAACAGGTATACCGATTAAATAATTTATATTTCCACTAAATGCAAAAGTAACAAGAGCTGCAATATTGCTAATGAAGTTTAGGACCTTTGCATTGGCAGATGCTTTTAAAAAGTTATATCCTAGTATATTGATAAGACCGAAAATTAGGAATGATCCTGTTCCAGGTCCGAAAAATCCATCATAAAAACCTAATGAAAAAGCAAATATGATAGAAAGAGCTAAGTTATTTTTAGTAAGTCCTTTGAAATTATCTTTTTCTCCAATAGATTTAGAGAAAAAGGTATACACACCTATGAAAAGTACAAGAATAAGTACTAGAGGCTGTAGAAAACTTTCATTTAGTAGAAGTACTGCTTTAACTCCAAGAATTGAACCTATTAGAGTGAATGGTGCTACAATTTTAAGAAACTTAAAATTGCAATTTCCTGATTTCATAAAGCTAAGGGAACTAGTAAGGGAACCCATAGTAGATGAAAATTTATTAGTTCCAAGAACCATATGGGGAGGTAGGCCAGCGATCATATAAGCAGGAACACTGATTATTCCTCCGCCACCTGCTATTGAATCTACAAAGGCTGCTATAAAACCAGCAATGCACATGAAAATATAAGTGTAAATATTCATAAGTCCTCCATAAGTTTGAAATTTTTATATCTATTAATATTATAAAGGTAAAATAGGAAAAAGCAAACTAAGTATCATCGTCATTGGAGGAAGATTCATCGTTAAGTATACCACCATCAAGGGGAGGGATATCACCAGAAGGTGGCCTGCCATGTTTATGGCATGTCCAGAATAATGGCCCATGATGGCTTCGCCATGGACTGAAAGTTCCTCCGGGTCCATAATATTTATCATTATTGTTCTTACGCTTATAGACGCGACGTGACCTGCCAAAGAAAGTAATATAGATATAGATTATAAAGAAGCCTACAAAAGGAAGAATTAGATTAGTGAATATAGTAGAAAGCTTATGGAATATTTCGCTTCTAACCATATTTCCACTAGAATTCATCTGTTCTGCTAAAATGTTTGAGGAATCTGGAATTTGAGTTGTAACGCTAATATATTTTATTTTTAGAAAAATTAATAATATAGTTATAGCAATACATAAAGCAAGGATTTTAGTTATAGAAAGAGTTTTTTTCATTATATATCTCCTTTTTCACAAATGTTAAATAACCCCATGTGTTCTATAGAATTTAGTTTACTTATAGTTATATTATAATTGCAGAATGGTTTAGAATGAATCTTTTTTAGTACATAAATCAATAAACTGCTTCATTTGTTCCGTAAAATATTTATTTTTATGATAAATGATTTTAAATTGTCTCTTAAACTTAATGTTTTTAATCTCCCTTTGGCAGAGTATTTTGGATGCAACTTCGTTTTCTACAGCTCGTTTAGAAATAACAGAAACGCCAAGTCCTTCAGCAACAGCCATTTTAATGGTGTCAGCATTGTTGCATGTCCATGCTGCTTTCCAAGTTAAGTGAGCCGCTTTCATAGCATCCTCAAAGGTTTTGCGAGTCCCACTACCTTTTTCACGAATTATAAATTCTTCTTTTTCAAGGGCATGGAGTTCAATTACTGGAACTTTGGAAAAATGATGATTTGCCCCACAGATAAGAACTAATTCATCATCCATAAATGGTTCATTAATAATATCTGGATATGAAGTTTCACCTTCCACAAGTCCAATATCAATTTCATCATGAAGAATCATTGTTTCAATATTTTCCGTATTGTTTTCAAAAACTTCCATATGAGTATTTAGATTTATTTTTTTAAATCTTGAAACTAGTTTTGGTAGCACGCAAGCTCCTACAGTGACACTTGCACCAATGCGAATAGAACCGTTTTTCTGAAGTGATTTCATGTCATTTTCAACTTCAGCATTCATACTAAGCATGTGACGAGCATAGCTTAGTAGCTTTTCACCTGCCTCAGTTAAATATAGCTTTCTTGATAACCTTTCGAAAAGCCTAACACCATAATATTTTTCCAGGTCAGAAATTGCCTGACTTACAGCGGACTGGGACATAAAAAGTGTTGTGGCAGCGGATGTCATATTTAAAGTGTCACAAACGGTAACAAATATTTTTAAATGTCTTAATGTCAAAAGCATTTCCTCCTTACATTAGTATTTACTTATCATAATAATTAAATAATACTGTTTTACTTATTTGATGTCAAGGTGTATTATTTAGAGCGAAAGAAGGGGATAGTTTGAAAAAAATAATTAATTTACTACCTGGCATTGCACTGGTAGGTCTAATAGCAATTCCAGCTTGGATCATAGGAAAAGCATTTCCCATAATTGGTAGCCCTGTACTAGGAATTTTATTTGGTATGATTCTAGCTTTTTGGAAAAGACCTGAGATACTTAGTGAGGGAGTTAAATATACATCAAAAAAACTATTACAATATTCCATAATTTTAATTGGTTTTGATATGAATCTTTACAATGTGTTTAAAGTAGGTAAACAAACTTTAGTTTTAATGGTGTTTACTCTTTCTGCAGCATTCTTAACTGCATTTATAGTTGGAAAGTTATTAAAGGTGGATAAAAATACAGCTACACTAATTGGTGTTGGTTCAGCTATATGTGGTGGTTCTGCCATTGCAGCAACTGCTCCAGTTATTAATGCTAGTGATGAGGAAGTGGCACGTTCTATATCCACTATATTTCTCTTTAATGTTATTGCAGCTTTTTTATTCCCGTTTTTAGGGCATATTCTTGGAATGAATGATCAAAGCTTTGGTCTTTGGGCTGGAACAGCAATAAATGATACATCTTCGGTAGTTGCTGCTGGATATTCTTTTAGCAATGAGGCAGGAAATCTAGCTGTTATTGTTAAATTGACAAGAACCTTAATGATTGTTCCCGTTACCCTTGTTTTAGCGTTTTACACATCTAAAAAAGAGGCAGGAAAACAAAAGGGAAGTTACAGCATTATAAAAATTTTTCCATGGTTTGTTCTTGGATTTATTGTAGCATCAGTATTAAACACATTTCTTCCAATGTCAGATGAAATAAGTGGTTTATTGTCTCAAAGTGGCAAATTTCTCATTGTAATGGCCATGGCAGCAATTGGGCTTAATACAAATATTGTGAAGCTCATAAAGAATGGAGCTAAACCAATTTTACTAGGATTAATCTGTTGGGGAGTACTTGCATTAACATCTCTTGCGGTGCAGTATGTAATATTATAAGTATGAAAAAAATCATTCTGATTTGGAGCAACTTTTGTCTTGTAAGAGGATAGGATGCTATATATATATAGCAAATTCATGAAAAACAAAATAAAAAGTATCACTTTTGAAGTGATACTTTTATAGAAATATCTAATAATAGATTATAGTTAAGATGTTTTTTGTTAGCTCCATATTAACCAAATCATTACATAACCTACAGTTACGGCTGCTAAGGTAAATGGAACGCCAATTTTCATAAATTGTTTTGCACTAACTTCATAGCCATCTTTTCGTAATATCCCAAGAGCTGTAATATTTGCTGAAGCTCCAATTGGAGTTAGATTTCCTCCTAAAGTTGCACCAGTAAGTAATCCAAAGTATAAAATATAAGGCTCAATACCTAACATGGTTGAAATACTTGCAACTACAGGTAACATTGTAGCTACATATGGTATGTTGTCAATAAATGCTGAGAAAAGTACAGAAGCCCAAACTATAAGGGTATA
>DAMAVY010000108.1:0-8629 GCA_032077725.1 Clostridium sp.
AAAGGTTTAGTGGTAATAAGAAACGCTGTTAAAGCTTAAGGGAAGGAGGATGCAGAATGCCTACATTAAAAGTGTATAACACTGAGAAAAAAGAAGTTGGAGAAATCCAATTAAATGATAGCATTTTTGGAGTTGAAGTTAGTGTTGAATCTATGCACCAAGTTGTATTAGCTCAATTAGCTAATAAAAGACAAGGAACTCAAAGTGCTAAAACAAGAGCTGAAGTAAGAGGCGGAGGAATCAAGCCTTGGAGACAAAAAGGAACAGGAAGAGCAAGACAAGGTTCAATTAGAGCTCCACAATGGATTCATGGGGGTATAGTGTTCGCACCAAAGCCACGTGATTACAGAGTTTCAGTTCCAAAAAGTATGAGAAGAGTAGCTATGAAATCAGCTTTAACTTCAAAAGTACAAGAAAACGAAATGATAGTACTTGAAAGTTTATCTTTCGAAGCACCTAAGACTAAAGAAATGGTGAAGATACTTAATGCTTTTGAAACTAAGAAGACACTAATAGTTGTAGCTGAATCTAATGAGAATGTTTATAAATCAACAAGAAACATTCAAGGAGTAGCTGTAATTCCAGTAAACAATATTAATGTTTACGACATATTAAAGTACGAGAATTTAATGATTACTAAAGAAGCTGTATCAAAAATTGAGGAGGTGTATGCATAATGAAAATGACTAGTTATGATATAATAAGAAAACCTGTTATAACTGAAAAAAGTATGGCTGCTATGGCAGAAAGAAAATACACTTTCATCGTTGACATACACGCTAATAAAGTTCAAATAAAAAAAGCAGTTGAAGAAGTATTCGGAGTTACTGTTGAAGATGTTAAAACTCTAAGAAACATAGGTAAAACTAAGAGAGTTGGAGTTCACATTGGTAAGAGAGCTGACTTTAAAAAAGCAGTTGTACAATTAACAGCAGACAGCAAAACAATTGAATTCTTTGAAGGAATGCAATAAGAAAACGCGATATTGGCTAGAGCCAGATAAGCGAAGAAGGAGGGAAACCCAATGGCAGTAAAAAAATTCAATCCTACCACACCTTCTAGAAGAAATATGACTATGGCTTCATTTGAAGAGATAACTACAAATGAACCTGAAAAATCACTTCTTGCAGTTAAGACAAGAAAAGGTGGTAGAAATAATCAAGGTAAAATTACTGTTCGTCACCATGGTGGCGGAGCAAAACAAAAATATAGAATAATAGATTTCAAGAGAACTAAAGATGGTGTTCCAGCTAAAGTAGCAACTATTGAGTATGATCCTAATAGATCAGCTTATATTGCATTAGTTGCATATGCAGATGGTGAAAAGAGATACATAATAGCTCCAGTCGGATTAAAAGTTGGAGATGTTGTAGTGTCTGGACCAGATGCTGATATAAAAATAGGTAACACACTTCCAATAGCAAACATACCAGTTGGTACAATAATTCATAATGTTGAATTACAAATTGGTAAAGGTGCTCAACTTGTTAGATCTGCAGGCGCTTCTGCTCAATTAATGGCTAAAGAAGGCGCATATGCTCAAGTAAGATTACCAAGTGGAGAAGTTAGAATAGTAAGAATTAACTGCAGAGCTACAATAGGAACAGTTTCAAACTTAACGCATGAAATTGTTAATATAGGTAAAGCAGGAAGAAAGAGACATATGGGCGTTAGACCTACAGTAAGAGGTTCTGTAATGAACCCTAACGATCACCCACATGGCGGTGGAGAAGGTAAATCTCCAGTTGGTCATGCTAGTCCACGTACTCCATGGGGTAAACCAGCTCTTGGATACAAAACTAGAAAGACTAAAAAATACTCTGACAAATTTATTGTTAAGAAAAGAAATGGTAAATAGTTAGAAGAGAAATCCATTCTCTTCTAATTATAACCAGTTTACATGAAGGGAGGCCACTAATAGTGAGTAGATCAGTTAAAAAAGGACCTTTTGTAAAAGAATCTCTTCTAAAGAAAATAGAAGATATGAACAAAGCGGGCGAAAAGAAAGTTATAAAGACTTGGTCAAGAAGCTCTACAATTTTTCCACAAATGATAGGACACACAATTGCTGTACATGATGGAAGAAAACATGTTCCAGTATATATCCAAGAAGATATGGTTGGGCATAAACTTGGAGAGTTCGCATTAACAAGAACTTTTAAAGGTCATATCGCCAAGGAAAAATCTAGTAGAATGAGATAGTACGGGAAGGAGGAAGTTATCGATGGAAGCTAAAGCTATAGCTAAATATATAAGAATGTCTCCTATGAAAGTTGGGATTGTTCTTGACCTTATAAGAGATAAAAATGTAAATGAAGCTTTCGCTATATTACAATATACTCCAAAAGATGCAGCTGTTGTAGTTAATAAGTTATTAAAATCAGCTGTTGCGAATGCAGAAAACAACTTGAACATGGACAGAAATAGATTGTATGTTGCAGAAGCTCATACAGGTGCAGGTCCAACATTAAAGAGATTTAGACCACATGCTCAAGGTAGAGCATTTAGAATATTAAAAAGAACTAGCCATATAACTCTAGTAGTTAAAGAAAGAGCGTAAGAAGGAGGGATATAAGTGGGTCAAAAAGTTAATCCACACGGCCTAAGAGTTGGTGTTATCAAGGATTGGGACGCTAAATGGTATGCAGACAAGAAAAACTTTGCGGACAACTTAATAGAAGATAATGCTATCAGAGAATATTTAAAGAAAAAATTATTCACTGCTGGGATATCTAAAATTGAAATTGAAAGAGCAGCTAAAAGAGTTAAAATTAATATACATACCGCAAAACCAGGAATGGTTATAGGAAAAGGCGGTCAAAGTATAGAAGAATTAAAAGTTGCATTAAAAGAGGTTGTTACTGACAAATTTGTATTAATTAATATTGTTGAAGTTAAACAAGCTGAAAATAATGCACAATTAATGTCTGAAAACATAGCAGCTCAACTTGAAAAGAGAATATCTTTCAGAAGAGCTATGAAACAAACAATTCAAAGAGCTATGAGAACAGGTGTTAAGGGAGTTAAGACTGCATGTGCAGGTAGATTAGGCGGAGCCGAAATTGCAAGAACAGAGCAGTATCATGAAGGAACAATTCCACTACAAACTTTAAGAGCTGATATAGATTATGGATTTGCAGAAGCAAATACAATCTATGGAAAAATCGGAGTTAAAGTTTGGGTATATAAAGGTGAGGTTCTTCCAGTAAAGAAAGTTAAAAAGGAAGAAGCTAGCTTATAATAACGTGTAAGGAAGGAGGAATTTGACATGTTAATGCCTAAAAGAGTTAAACATCGTAAGGTACAACGTGGTAGAATGAGAGGTAAAGCTACTAGAGGTAACTTCATCGCTTATGGAGATTATGCTTTACAAGCTACTGAATGTGGTTGGATTACAAGTAATCAAATCGAATCTGCCAGAATAGCTATTAATAGATATGTTAAAAGAGGAGGAAAGGTTTGGATAAAAATCTTCCCTGATAAACCAGTAACTGAGAAACCAGCTGAAACTCGTATGGGTTCTGGTAAAGGTTCACCAGAATATTGGGTAGCAGTAGTTAAACCAGGTAGAGTATTATTTGAAATAGCTGGAGTAACAGAAGAAGCTGCTAGAGAAGCAATGAGACTTGCATCTCACAAATTACCAGTAGCAACTAAGTTTGTTACTAGAAAAGATTTTGAGGAAATGGGTGGTGAAATCAATGAAGGCTAATGAATTGAAAGAGTTGAGACAAAGTACTCCTCAAGATTTAAATGCAAAACTATCTGATCTTAAATCAGAATTATTTAACCTTAGATTTCAGTTAGCTACAGGACAGTTAGAAAACCCAATGAGAATTAAACAGGTTAAAAAGTCCATAGCCCAAATTAAAACCATCCTTAGAGAAGAAGAACTAAGGGCTTGTGAGCAGTAATACTGAAAGGAGGTTCATTCTGTGGAAAGAAATAATAGAAAAAGTAAAATCGGAAGAGTAGTTTCTGACAAAATGGATAAAACAATAGTTGTTGCTGTTGAAACCAAGGTTAGACATCCACTATACGGCAAAACAATTAATAGAACAACTAAATTCAAGGCTCATGATGAAAATAATGAAGCAAAAGTTAACGATAGAGTATCAATAATGGAAACAAGACCGTTGTCAAAAGATAAAAGATGGAGACTTGTTGAAATCGTAGAAAAGGCTAAATAGTTAACTGAAGGGAGGGTATTTACATGATACAACAACAGACATTATTAAATGTAGCAGATAACTCTGGTGCTAAAGAAATAATGTGTATTAGAGTACTCGGTGGTTCCAAGAGAAAATGGGGAAACATCGGAGACGTAATTGTTGCTAGCGTTAAAAGTGCAACACCAGGTGGAGTTGTTAAAAAAGGTGACGTAGTAAAGGCAGTTATTGTTAGATCAGTTAAAGGTTTGAGAAGAGCAGATGGGACTTATATCAGATTTGATGAGAACGCAGCTGTTATTATAAAAGACGATAAGAATCCAAAAGGAACTCGTATCTTCGGACCTGTAGCTAGGGAGCTAAGAGATAAAGAATATAATAAAATCTTGTCATTAGCACCTGAAGTATTATAGGATAGGGGGTAGCAAATATGAAAGTTCATGTTAGAAAGAAAGACACTGTTATGGTTATCTCAGGAAAAGATAAAGGTAAAACTGGAGAAGTTTTAGCTGTATATCCTAAGACTGGAAAAGTTGTTGTTGCTGGCGTTAACGTTGTAACTAAACATCAAAAACCAAACAAACAAAATATGCAAGGCGGAATAGTTAACTTTGAAGCAGCTATAAATAGCTCAAAAGTTATGCTATATTGCGATAAATGTAAAAGCGTAACTAGAATAAGCAATAAAGTACTTGAAGATGGTACAAAAGTTAGAGTTTGCAAGAAGTGCGGAGAAACATTTTAATTCGCGAAAGGAGGTTTAACAAATGGTTACAAGACTACAAGAGAAATATAACAATGAAGTAGTTCAGGCTATGATGGATAAGTTCGGATATAAAAATATTATGGAAGTACCTAAGCTTGAGAAAATAGTTATAAACATGGGAGTTGGAGAAGCAAAGGATAACTCTAAAGTATTAGATGCTGCAGTTGGTGATTTACAATTAATTACTGGACAAAAAGCAGTGTTAACTAGAGCAAAAAACTCTGTTGCTAACTTTAAAATAAGAGAAAATATGGCAATTGGATGTAAAGTTACATTAAGAAAAGGTAAAATGTTCCAATTTGCTGACAAATTAATAAATATA
This sequence comes from Clostridium sp., assembly GCA_032077725.1. GTDB lineage: Bacteria > Bacillota > Clostridia > Clostridiales > Clostridiaceae > Clostridium_J. Next base: position 5,258 of record DAMAVY010000108.1, read on the forward strand.
GCATTACCAAGAGTTAGAGACTTCAGAGGCGTTCCTTCTAAATCATTCGATGGAAGAGGAAACTATGCTCTAGGAATAAAAGAACAATTAATATTCCCTGAAATAGAATATGATAAAATTGATAAAGTAAGAGGAATGGATATAATATTTGTAACTACTGCAAAGACAGACGAGGAAGCAAGAGAATTATTGAGATTCCTTGGAATGCCATTTGCTCAATAAAGGAGGGAATGACTTGGCACGTAAAGCTATTATAGAAAAGTGGAAAAAAGAACCTAAGTATTCAACTAGAGCTTACTCTAGATGCAGATTATGTGGAAGACCACACTCTGTGTTAAAGAAATTTGGTATTTGCCGTATATGCTTCAGAGAACTTGCTTATAAAGGACAAATTCCTGGATGTAAAAAGGCAAGTTGGTAATATAGAGATCATATGAAAGGAGGCACAACAAATGAATATGACAGATCCAATAGCAGATTTGCTAACACGTATAAGAAATGCAAATATTGTTAGACATGAAGTAGTAGAAATTCCTTCATCAACAATAAAGAAGGCAATTGCTAATATTATGTTACAAGAAGGATATATTAAAAATATAGAAGAATATAAAGATGGTAGTGTTTCTATGTTAAGACTTAGTATGAAATATGGTCAAAACAAAGAAAGAGTTATCACAGGACTTAAGAGAATATCTAAACCAGGACTAAGAGTATATAGTAATAAAGAGGATATTCCAAAAGTATTAAATGGATTAGGAGTTGCAATAATATCAACTTCTAAAGGGTTAGTTTCTGATAGAGAAGCTAGAAAACTAGGTTTAGGTGGAGAAGTTATCTGCTATATCTGGTAGTTTATTGAACAAGGAGGTGCGATTATGTCAAGAGTAGGAAGACTTCCAATAGCTATACCAGCTGGTGTAACTTTCACAGTAACACCAGACAACGTTGTTACTGTTAAGGGACCTAAAGGTGAATTAACTAGAACAATGGTTAAGGAAATGAACATAGCTATAGAGGATAACCAAGTGGTCGTTACAAGACCAAGCGATGTAAAAGAACATAGAGCTCTACATGGATTAACAAGAGCATTATTAAATAATATGGTAGTAGGAGTAACTAATGGTTTTAGTAAGACATTACAATTAGTTGGTGTTGGATATAGAGCAGCAGCAAAGGGTAAGGGATTAACATTAAACCTTGGATTCTCACATCCAGTTGAAATAGCTGCAGTAGATGGAATTACATTTGAACTTCCTGATACTACAACTATAATAATTAAAGGAATAGATAAGCAATTAGTTGGCGATGTTGCAGCTGATATAAGAACTTGGAGAAAACCTGAGCCTTACAAAGGAAAGGGTATTAAGTACTCTGACGAAGTTATCAGACGTAAGGAAGGTAAGACCGGTAAATAATAGCTATTAGAAAGGAGAGAAATTTATGTTCAAAAAAGCTGATAGAAAGCTATCAAGAGAAAAACGTCATTTAAGAGTACGTAAAAAAATTCACGGAACAGCTGAAAGACCAAGACTTGCAGTATTTAGAAGTGAAAAAAATATATATGCTCAAATTATAGATGATGTTGCTGGAAGAACATTAGTTGCTGCATCTAGCTTAGACAAAGATTTTGCTCTAGAAGCTGGTAGCAATAAAGATGCTGCTAAATTAGTTGGTGAATCTATAGCTAAGAAAGCAGTAGAAGCAGGAATTACTGAAGTAGTATTCGACAGAGGTGGATATGTATACCACGGTAGAGTACAAATGCTTGCTGAAGGTGCAAGAGAAGCAGGACTTAAATTCTAAAAAAAGGAGGTACACACATGAAAATAGATCCTAGCACACTTGATCTTAAAGAGAAAGTTGTAAACATAAATAGAGTTGCTAAGGTTGTTAAAGGTGGTAGAAACTTCAGATTCAGCGCATTAGTAGTTGTTGGTGACGAGAACGGACACGTTGGCGTTGGAATGGGAAAATCTATCGAAATACCTGAAGCAATCAGAAAAGGTATCGAAGATGCTAAAAAGAACATCGTTACAGTTGAGTTAAGTGGAACTACTGTTCCTCACACAATAGATGGTAGATTTGGAACTGGTACAGTTCATATTATGCCAGCTTCAGAAGGAACAGGTGTTATCGCTGGAGGTCCTGCAAGAGCAGTTCTTGAACTTGCTGGATTGAAGGATGTTAGAGCTAAATCATTAGGTTCAAACAACCCTAGAAACATGGTTAGCGCTACAATAGATGGATTATCAAAATTAAGAACAGCAGAGCAAGTTGCAAAACTAAGAGGCAAATCTGTTGAAGAAATTCTAGGATAGGAGGGGAATACCTTGGCTAAAGTTAAAATAACATTAGTAAAGAGTTTAATAGGTAGAAAGAAAGATCATATAGCTACTGTTGAGTCTCTTGGATTAAGAAAAATAGGAAAAACTGTTGAGCACGAGGAGACTCCTCAAATCAGAGGCATGATAAATAAAGTAAGTTACCTACTAAAAGTAGAAGAAGCTTAAACTAAGGAGGTGTAAATATGAGACTTCATGAGTTAAGACCTGCAGAAGGTGCAAAAAAATCTCCTAAAAGAATCGGTAGAGGTACTGGTTCAGGTTGGGGTAAAACTGCTGGAAAAGGTCAAAAGGGACAAAACTCAAGATCTGGTGGCGGTACAAGACCTGGATTTGAGGGAGGTCAAATGCCTTTATATAGAAGACTACCTAAAAGAGGATTTACAAATATATTCGCTAAAGAATATACTTGCATAAATGTAGATAGACTAAACATATTTGAAGATGGAACTGAAGTTACTCCAGAATTACTTCGTGAGACTGGAATGGCTAAGAGAGTTAACGATGGGATAAAAATTCTTGGAAATGGAAACATTGAAAAGAAATTAACTGTTAAAGCTAATAAGATTTCCAAAGCTGCAGCAGAGAAGATTGAAGCGGCAGGAGGAAAAGTTGAGGTGATATAGATGTTATCAACCCTACGAAATGCTTGGAGAGTTCCTGAGCTAAGAAAAAGAATGCTATTCACAATGATGATAGTAGTGATTTTCCGAATGGGAATATTTATTCCAGTACCTGGAGTGGATGCTAGTGTAATTGCAAGTTCATTTAGCGGTGATTCTAGTTCGCTACTAAACTTCTATGATATGATGGCTGGAGGTGCCTTAAGTAAATTCAGTATATTTGCTTTAGGAGTTACACCGTATATTAATGCATCGATAATAATTCAATTGCTTACAATTGCGATTCCATATTTAGAACAACTTTCTAAAGAGGGTCAAGAGGGAAGAAAAAAGATACAAAACTATACCAGGTATGCATATTTAGTATTTGCAGTTATTCAGGCATACGCTTCATATGCACTAATTAA
>DAMAVY010000109.1:0-8610 GCA_032077725.1 Clostridium sp.
TCTATTTTTTAGTCTAAGCTTATCAGCTACCATTGCGATGAATTCACTATTAGTTTTTAGTTTTTGACACTTCAAGATTCCCAAACTAGCTTATAGCCTTATTTCTAACTTTTAAAAAAATAATTAAACACCATTGTTTATTGGTTTGTATTACAATAATTCATTGCTACAATTATATAACTAATATTTCCATAAGTCTAGTAATTTATGCAATTCTTTTTCTTAATTGTCTAATTAATCTTTCTCCCCTATCTCCTCTAATATATCTCATTTCTAATGTTTCTCTTTTTATGTCCGTAATCTCAGATAAGTCTGATAATGTATATTCTTTATTATTATATTCTACGTAGATCGTATTTCTTTTATTATTTTGTTGTTCTTTAATTGTAACCCATCTACAATTAGAAGGTTCATAGCTTTTGTTTACATCTATTCTATCTATACTTACACTATCACCATATCCATTTTTCATACTCCAATTATAAAAATTAATGTATTCCTTCCAATCTTCACACACTTTAATTCCTCTATCACCATAATTAGGATAGTCTTTATTATTAATATTATTACATCTTTGTAGCATACTCTGCCATACATTCCAATTCTTCGTTTTTGCGAATCCATGTCTTTTCCACATTATTTAATTTTTCCTCCCTCAATTATGACAATTATATTTAAGACTTATCAAAACAAAAAAGATAATAAATGAACTTAATCACTTATTATCCACATTGTCACATATGTAATTTACTTATTTTCATTCATGGCTTGTCTAACACTACTCTGTCCAAAATATGTACCTATAACCATACTAAATATAGTCAAAAACTCTGTTGAACTAACAAATCCTCTTAAGCTTAAAATCACGAATACTACTGTTAATAGTAAAGCTATTATCTTTTTAATTTGTAACATGTTTTTTAATTCCTTCATTATATATACCTCCAATTTTTATTTAAATATTTTATTTTTAATTTCTGCCACATCTTTTTTAATATCATCCACAATGCCAAACTTGTCAGCGAGTTTATCTATCGTTGCTTGATAAGCTTTTTCTCTATTTCCAGTTGTATTAAGTACATATAAAAGTAAAAATACAAACAATCCATAGCCTAATCCCTGACTTAGTGCGACTCTTAGAATTTCATCCATTTAATCACTTCCTCTCTTAAATCTTGAATTTTTTGTAAAATAAAAACCTTAGTTTAAAAACCAAAGTCTAATAATATGTCATTAATGTTTTTATAATGTAAATTTATAACCAACTTTGTATAATATGTATTGATTTAATATTTTTGTAGTAGTAACCTTATATTATAATATTAAACAAATATAAGGGAGGCTTTATAAAATGGCAATAACACCAATTTCACCAACAATTAATTTACCTATAAAATCTGAATCAGTAAACATTGATATTGCTCCTACAAGTAGATTCGGAAAAGAATATGATGTTGCAAGAGTTACTAGTATTATTGTTTTACAACAACCATTACAAAATGCTCAAAAATTTTTATTACCTTTATCAGAAGAATTGTGGTCTCCAAAAATGACAACTGAAAATGGTACTGAACTTCAATACACACTTGACGGCATTGATGAGGGGACTTTAAACGAATTAAAACAACAATATAAAACTAAATCAGATGAATTTTTAGCAAATACTGCTATTGACAACAGAGAGATTCTTATTGAATTATCAAATAAAATTTATCAATTATCACAGTATACAACAACACAAGAAGTACCTGTTGGTACACAACTAATAAAATTCTCATTTACCAAACCAATAAAGAAAAATGAATCTAATGAATTTATACTAGAGAATTTAGTGCCAATGGCTTCATTTTCAATGCAAAATGGTAGCAAAATACATGCAATAGTTACAATGCCTTTTGAACCATTTATATCTATAGATAATGTAGATGGTAAATGGACAGATACTGCTACTAATAATTCTCAGATTGTAAAAGAAACATTACTTGACAACCGAACTGTATTGTCAGCATTTTGGCAACAAGACCCTATGCTTACAATCAAATATCATTATTAATTTAAAATAGAAAGGGCAAATATAGCCCTTTCTATTTCTCTAATTCTACTTTTTTAATAATTTCATCCATTCTCCTAGAGTCATTCATTGTAAATACTTTAGTCACAGCATCCTCGTCCATACAATATTCATGGCTATTAGAAAATTGTAATTTTTTATATATCTCTATTGAGTCTAATAGCATCTCTTGTAATTCTGTTTTACTTAAATTTTTCATTATTTTTCCTCCTCATTTTTTTATAAATTTGCATAATAAAAAGAGTGAACTATATTTCAAATTCACTCTAATTTATACTTTTACATATTTTGTAACTCTTGTTTCCTTCCAAATGCTCCGTTATCCTTCGTTTTTCATAGGCATTTTTATCATAAAATATTTGTTTTATTCGGTTATCTATTTTACCCATCTAGTGCGTGATCTGAGTCTATTATTCGTTAATATGTTTTTTTTAAAACATAGGCTTCTAAAAATAATTTATCTTCTAATTTTTTATCATCAGATGTTGATGCCATTTTACAAAATTTATAAATAATATAGTAAGCAAATAAAATCATTTTAATTACTAGCAATTTAATCACCCCTAAATATAAAATAATATACAATAATTTTACCATATTTTGTAATATCAATGTATATTATTTTTAAATAAATTTCATAAAGCATAATAAATCAAATATAAATTACACTAAGTGATAACCGCACCAGTTGCATCACGATAGTAAGTCTGCACCCCTATATATTTAAATATAGCTGTACCATCAGTAATTGTACTATCTACTGTATTTGGATAAGTCGGTCTTGTAGTGGCTGTTGTTCCAGACTGTACACACTCCCAAATGTATCTATTACCACCATTTATATCACTTGAATTATTAATATACGTACCCACTGTGTAAGCTGTATTTCTAGCTACTTGCACGAATGGTACTCCGTAACTATCATCTTGTGCCCATAAGGGTTTTAACAATGTATAGTCAAATATCATTGCTCCTCTTCTTATAAATTTTGGTCTATTTACAGTAGAAACGGACACATTGGCAATAGGCGAAAATTTATTCCAACGCATATTAACATTATCCCATGTTCGCCCCCATATTTCATTTGAATACATTTTTGTATACTCTTGGTAAGCGTAGCGGTCATCATCAAATCTATATGTCCTCATAACACCTGCCGATGGAAGCCAATAGTTTGCAAAATCACCTGCAACTAATTCAAAGGTAATTGAATTTTTCTTATATAGAGCAATATCTTTCCCAGTAAAAAAGTTCACTCCCTCATAAAAAACACAAGCTAAATCATCTATACTTCTGCCTTTTAGGCTAAAATTAACATTACCATTCACATCAAGAAGAAATTTGTCATTGCCTACATTACCTAAGTTGATAATATTTTTAAAGTTATCTACCATTTCTTTTGCGGTAGCAAATATAAATTTAGTACTGTTGGTTTGTAAATAATTTAATACTGCTCTAAGTTGTGTTATACCAGTGCTATCATAAGCATAAGAATGACCAAATAAAACGCAATAACCACCAGTGCTAAAATAATCATCAATTTCTGCAATTGTTCCAGCTAAAGGAATAGAGTATCGTCTTATGGCATAATTATCAAATGGTATTAAGTTCTTTGGTGCATCTGAAATAGCAAAACAACATTTATACACTTCACTAATTTTATTTTTAACATCGGTGTTTTGCCAAGGCATAGAACCACTGTAAACAAAATAATCATAAGTATCTAAACCATGAGCTACAAAAGCGGTTTTTTCGATTTCGTGGTAAGATTTTAACTGTTCTAATGTAATATCGGCTACTGTGCCATATTGTCCCTCACTGTGATTTAATATTTCATATCCCTCTGATTTTAATTGTGCTATATTATCCCATGTCATATATCCAGTTTTACCAATTAAACCACTATTGATGGCTAAACTCATTTTAAATCCATATTCGTCTAATATAGGTTTAATAACAGTCATAAACTCAGCTCTCGCATCATCATCCATTAAAGTAATATAAGTTTTCTTCTCTTGTTTCTTGCTACTTTTAAATTGTTTCGTATTCTCCGCCAATTGTTCGTTAATATTAATTATATCTTCTTTGCTTTTGTTATGCTCTTTAATAAAATCGTTCGTACTTGTTGCCATTTAATCACCTCATTTCTAATTTTAATATTATTTTCCAAGGCTTTTACAATACTCAATAGCTTTATCTAAAGTTTCTTGTCTATTAGCACCTTGAATTAATACATTAGTATAACCACTTCTATTCTTACCTTCACCGACTGCTATTACAGTTTCATACATGCTATAAAAATTATATGGTCTTAAACAATTTATAGTAGGACAGTTTAACCTATCTGCCATTATTTCTGCTATGTTTTGATCTACACTATTTGAATATTGAATTATATAGTCCACTTTAACTTCCTCCTCAATAACTTTATCTTTAATTTCTTCTTTAACTTCATTATTTTTATTTCCATTAATCATACTAGGATAATCTACGTAACAATAGTTACAATCTACATTTCCACTAATTCCATTAATTCTTCCATCTGAGCAATATTGCCACATATCATAAATACCTTGATACTGACATTTACTAGCATATTGTGCCACCCATTTTACCCATTTATTAAATCTGCTATCTGTTAATTTACCATTCCACCATGATGTACTAGCATATATTCCAACCCAATAACCATTACTTTCAATAATATTACAGAATGTTTCTGCCATATCTCCTATGGAACTATTTGAACATTTGCCTGTTGTATTTGTATCCTCTAAGTCGAAATACACAGGATAACCTAATTTATACCCTTTTATAAGTCTTAAAACGTGTTCTGCTTCAGATTTAGCTTGTGATATACTCATGGCATATGAATATAGATATACTCCAAATGGAATCCCTAGCCTTGTACATTCATTGGCATTTCTTATAAACTGTGCATCATCTTGACTTTCGATATTATCACCATACGCTACCCTTAGAATCGCATAATCTATTTGTGGTTTAACTGAATCCCAATTGATTCGTCCTTGGTGTTCAGAAACATCTATTCCTTTTAAATTCATTTAATTTTCCTCCTGTTATATTAATTAATTATTACTTGTTTGATTTTACTAATTTTTACATAATAAAAGAGTGAATTACTTAAAATCCACTCTAAATTTATGTTTTACATATTTTGTAACTCGCTCATGCTCCGTTTTCCTTCCATTTGCTCCGTTTTTCAAGCCCATTTTCCCTATAAAATCTTGATTTTAATGGTCAAGTGTTTTAATATATTTTTATCTAGTTCGTGATATAAGTCTATTGTTCGTTAACTTGTCACTGCATCGCCCATTAAATCTCGCCATGTTCCATTTGCATTTCGCAAAAGCTTATTATTATAATATATTGTTTGTTTATTATAAAATGATAATCTACTACTGCCATTTATATAATTAGTTGGCAATGTTGTAAAATTAATTCCTTCCAATACATCTATAAAAATCCCTTCATACGCGTTTAGTGGTACACCATAAGGATAATATGAATATATACCATTTGATGTATTAGGGTTGGTAATTGTTGGTATTCCTTTATAAGTATTATTTCTCCAAATAAAACCATTAGCCTCACACGTAGCCCCATATAACCTACAATGTACGTCACAATTACTGATTTGATTATTTATAAATGATGAATACAAAACACTATAAGGATTAACAAGTATACCCCATTCATTATTTTGCATATCAGTATCATTATTTGTTAAAAATTGGGCTTTATTACTTGCTGAAAAATGAACAAAAACATTATCTATAAATTGCATTGCTACAAGATTATTATTTGTTATGCGATAAATGTAATCAAATACATTACCCGTTATAATTATACTTTTTTCACCTGCTGTGTTTACACCTGATGCTCTAGCACTACTAAAAATATATTTAAAGAAATCAATATAATTATTAATTATTCTTGATGATGAAATAGTACCAATTATAAAACTTGGCACATAAGTATTTAATTGACCATTAATATAATTATTCGATATTGTAGAATCACTAATATCACCATCACAAAATGATTTACAAATTCCTAAAATCATATTGTTTTCAATTGTTGAAACATATTGCAAACTATTAAAAATCGTTCCAATAGATAATATATAACAGTTATAAATATGTGAACCTTTTAAGACGATATTAGTTGAAAATAACCTTGTAGTATTACTACTAACATTTGGAGTAAATGCCAATTCACTTATTTGCATACTATTTATGTTTACGGATAAGCCTGTTGAAGAATCAAACATAGTGCCATTAAATTTAATAATACAACTTTGTTCGTTAGTGTATTGTGAATTATATGGATTGCAACCAATTATATTATAAAGTCTATTGGCATATAAAAGTATTGGGGAATTAATAATATAAACCCCCTTTGGGAAATATAACATTAATTTATTTTCAGAACAGTAGTCGAAAGCTGACTGAATTGTTATTGTATCATCTGTCGTACCATCACCTTTAACCCCAAATGATTTTACATTCAACATATCAGATTGATGTTTCATACTCTCCGCCAATTGTTCATCAACGCCATCTAATCTAGTCTTTAAATTACTCTTACTACCTCTGGCTAATTTAACTTCGTCACCTATATCAGAGCCACCATCATAATATCTTGCACTTAATATTACTCTTAAATTAATAAGAGTATCTGTGAAGAATCTCTTTGTATTAACATCAACGGTTTTATAGTTATTGAATACCGACATTTTGGTATCAATATTTTCAGAGGTTACTTGAATACTTTCTGTTTCTAAAGCGTGTGTTATATCTTTCATATAAGTCGCTGAAACTGATGTATCTGTATTTGTAACCCAATCTGTTGTTAATATATCAAAGTGTGGATTACCTGCTGATCTAATTAGATTTATACTAGATTGTGCATTTGCATTAGATGTGTTGAGGGTTGTATTTATTGAAGTTGCATCATCTACAGTTTTTTGTAGAATAGGTTGTAATACTTTACCATCTGCAATATCTATGTTTAATTGGTCTTTAAATTTATTGGCATCTACTATGTCTTGATGTAAACTTGCTTGTAATGGAGTTGCTGTTACCGTATCTTCTTTTAAAACACCATCTAAAGTGTTACCTATTGCAATAGAAGCATTTAATTCTTCTGTTGCCGTAACTATATTTCCACTTAATACAGTATTAGAAGTAATTACACTACTAACAACATCAATACATAACGGAAATGTACTAACTTGTTTATTGTTAATATCTATAATAGATAATTCAAAATTAGCTTCACCTGTCGCTCTAGTGCAATCTCTAGGCAACATTATATTTACAACGTTATTAGTAATATTTATTTCTTTAGTAGTATTTATTAATACGAAAGTATTGTCATTTTTAACCCAATTTAAAGTTACTTTATTTGTTCCTATATTGTATGGTATTCCATTTTCAAATAGAGTAATATTTAACACTATATCATCGTTTTGCATACATTCTCTTTTTACATAATTTTGTTTTTCTATATCAATTTTAAATTTTATATTTCTCATATTATTTAGCCTCCCTTCTACTGATATTTACTTAAATCAACAGTTTCTTTTAATACAACTCTATTATCCAACACTTTAAATAAATCTAAATTATTCAGTATATAGTCATCCCTTTCTACTACAATGCACTCATAAATTATTTCAAAGTCAACCTTACTATCTCCAAAATAGTTCATATCTGCTATTCCAGTACAAAAACATTTTATTTCTCCTGTTTGCTTAGAATAAAATAAAGTCATGCTATTTTCGTTTTCTTCAATTGTCCCCATTTTTAAATCCCTCCCTTACGCAGTTGCAGTATAAACAACTTCTATATTATTATTGTTGGAAATTATACTTCCATTACAGTTCACTTCAGTTAAAAATCCATTTAAAATAAAAGTTCCGTTGGTATAATTAATTGACGTTACAAAACAACCCATATCGTTAACAGCGTGATTAAAATTTGAACATCGAACGACTGAAACCGATGGAGTTACGGAAAATTTCTTTCCTTTAAATTCATCTGGCAATTGAATAGTAACTTGTCCTGTTCCACTACCGCTACCTGTATATTTTGGAATTTGTGCTGAACCGCTATAGCTGAGATGATGATATTCTCTTTTAGAAGTTCCAAACATGTTATAAAATCCATTTGCGGGAGATATAACAATTTTACTTCCATCAGGTAGGTTACTTTGTATCTCTCCTGTTGCTAAATCCCAACTAGAGTTACTACCTTGAATCAACCCTTTATTAAAGTAAATTTCTCCCTTTTCTATATCAAAGTAAGCTCCAGTTCCTGCCAATATCTTCCCATAAAGTACATTTGCAACCAAACCTTTTGCAGTTAATGCAGAAGTATAATCCCAATCACCACTTGTATTTTTACTATCGGCGACCATTAATCCCATAGAACCAAAAATAGAGCTGCCGAAATTTAGGGAAGAAGGATCACTATCTTCACATTCGATTGCTCTAACATCTTGTTTTTGTGCTA
>DAMAVY010000110.1:0-8598 GCA_032077725.1 Clostridium sp.
CATCCTGAATATCTGAGTCATGGCTAATTCTAAATGGCTCTACGGTATATCCATTTTTTTGATGAATTTTAATTACTTTATCTATGCCATTTATTATGGAATTTTCTCCTGAATAGGGGTTATAAATAAACTTAACTCTTTTCATATCTTCCTCCATATATTAATTTTATGTAATATTATCTGTTTACTCAAAGATTATATTAGTTCTTTACATACTACCATTTTAAAAAAACTTTTACAATTCTTTAGAAGTTACTTTTATTATAATATATAGTAGTATTTTATTTTATAGTTCATATATATTTTACAACTAGAAATTTATATGTATTATTTGTTATATTATTTGTTGTTATAATAGAAATAATTCAAAATATATTGATATTCTATCCATGTCTTCAATATATTTGATTAATAAATAAATTTACAACCATAGGCAAAATGTATATAATAGAATAGAGGTGATAAAGTGAATAAGTCTATTATTCCAAATTCTATGACTTTAGGCAACTTAATCTGTGGAGTTTTATCTGTACAATTAACTATAAATAATGATTTTACAACAGCTGGTATTCTAATTTTACTTGGAGGAATTCTTGATAGATACGATGGTACGGTGGCAAGATTTTTAAATACTCATAGTGACTTAGGTAAAGAGCTTGACTCCTTAGCAGACTTAGTTTCATTTGGTGTAGCACCATCATTATTGGCATTTTCATTATATAATTTTAATTCTTTAGGATTACTAGGTTATGTCCTATTAGCTATATTCCCTGTAGCTGGTGCCTATCGCTTAGCTAGATATAACTGTACTGAATTTAATAATGTTTTTACTGGTATACCAATCACAATTGCTGGAAGTTTACTTGCTGTACTAGAGATATTCTCTACAGTAAGATCAATTCCAACATTAATTCCAATGGTACTTGTGATAATACTTTCTTATTTAATGATAAGCCATTTTCAAATTAAGAAAAAGTAAAAAATAGCTATAGCAACTATATTTCTGTAGTTGCTATAGCTATTTTTGTACTAAATAACCTTTAATATTAATTTAACATTATTATTTATAATGTAAGTATAATTTATTTTGATAATACCTTTTCCTTTAACTTTTGACCGCATGGGGTTACTGCAAGTCCGCCTAACGCCGTTTCTCTCAAATCACTAGACATATTTTTCCCAATTTTGTGCATAGACAATATAGTATCATCAAAAGGAATTTTGCTTTCAACTCCAGCCATAGCAATATCTGCCATGGTAAGAGCACTTATTGCTCCTGCTATATTTCTCTTAGCACATGGTATCTCTACAAGCCCAGCTATTGGATCACATACTAATCCTTCAACATTCTTTATTACCATAGCCCCTGCATCAAAAGCCATCTTTGGTGTACCACCCATCATTTCTACTATACCAGCCGCTGCCATAGCTGCAGCACTACCACATTCTGCTTGGCATCCACCTTCAGCTCCAGCTAGTGTAGCATTCTTAGCAATGAGTATTCCAACACCTGAAGCTGCAAATAGAGCCATTATCATCTCATCTTCGTTCTTATTTAATTTTTCCCCTGCTGTTATAATTGCTGCGGGTATAATTCCGCAACTTCCAGCCGTAGGTGCTGCCACAATTCTTCCCATGGCAGCATTTACCTCAGAACAGGATATAGCTCTTGCCATGGCTTTAACTATAAACTCTCCACATAACGTTTCTTTTTTTTCCATGTATTCTCTAATTTTTAGTGCATCTCCACCTATAAGTCCGCTTATAGATATAACTTTTCTGTCCATAGCTTCTTTAGCGGCAGATTGCATTACTTTTAAATTTTCTCTCATTGTTTCAATTAGAACTTCTCTAGATGTTTCTGTTAATTCCATTTCTTCTCTTATAGTATATTCTGCAATTGATATATTTTCTTTATTACATACTTCTATTAATTCGCTTGCCTTTTCTAGAAACATTATAGTTTTTCTCCCTTCATAGGTGGTAAAATTTCCTCTACATTTGTTACATTTTTTATATTTCTTATTTTATCTATTAAATGATATGGTACTATACCATCAGTCTCAACCACCATAGATGCCTCTAAGCCTTTTGCCTTTCTATATACATTCATTGAGGCAATATTTATATTTTCATTAAATAAAAGATCACTAACCATATATATCATACCTGGCATATCTATGTGAGTAATTATTATAGTTGGATATTCTCCAGTAAATCGAATGCTTTGTCCATCCAACTCAAAAATAACAATGTTTCCTCCTCCAATAGATGAACCTGTAACGGTAGTTTCAGATCCCTTAGAATCTGTCATTATAAATTTAACTGTATTAGGATGTACATCCCCTAAATCCACTTCTTCAAAATTGAATTTTAATCCCTTTTCTTTTGCTATATCAAATGACTCCTTTAATCTATAATCCCAAGGATCCATTCCTAAGATTCCTGCTACAAGGGCTCTATCAGTACCATGTCCTTTATATGTTTTTCCAAAAGATCCATGAAGTAAAAATTTCACTTCTATTACATCATCCTCAGCAATTTTTGCTGCTATTTTTGCAAGTCTTGCAGCTCCTGCTGTATGTGAACTTGAAGGTCCTATCATTATTGGTCCTATAATATCAAACACACTATAACTTTTCATATGTTCCTCCTTGTATAAATGCTTAACTAGAAACGTATTAAAATGCCTTTAACTTTAATAATTATTCTTGCCTAATATATAATACCACCATTTGCAACTTAAGAATATTCATATTTGAAAATTTTATAGGAAAATGTTTTCATTAGATAAATTGGGGAACTTGGTAATTTGGTAATTGGGTACTTTGTTGAATTATTGTCTATACTGTATAAGTAAAGCTAACCTATAATACTTCATGTAATACTTCATGTTTTTTTGTTATAGATTAGCTTTTTAAATTATTTCTCAAATATAATAATTTTGTTTAATTTTCATATTATCTCTCAAGGGTAATCCTTAAATCATTTTTATATTTTCAACTCTCTATTCTAGTACTGATAAAAACAACTTCCCCCAATGAACTCTCTAATCAAAGAATTCGTTGGAACCATATCTCTATCTACCTCTTTAAAAAAATGCAAAAACTCTATAAGCCTTCTAGCTTCATTATAAACTGCACTTTCCGGTTTAACCTTATATAATTCTGATAATGCATATTTCTTTAGAACTGCTAATTCATAAATTAAAGCTGAATTAAACATTACATCTGCATCCTCTTGGTACGGAAATATATTTCTATCTTCACCACGTTTTATAGAATTCCACATTTTTAAAGTATATTCCACATCATAACCTCTTGATAAGTTATCTCGCACTATTCTTCTTATCATTCTAACATCAGTTGTTGCTATCCTATTATGATCATCCATATTAATTTGAGTTAATGGGCTAATATATATTTTAAATTTCTTATCGTGGGAAATAGATGCTGTAAGAACTTCATTAAGTCCATGTATTCCTTCAACTACTATTACCCCTTCCTTTGGTAACTTAACACGGTTTCCAACCCACTCTCTCTGTCCTTTTATAAAATTATAAGATGGTATTTCAATTTCTTCACCAGCTAATAACATTTGCAGCTGTTTATTAAATAATTCTAAATCCAAAGCATTTATACCTTCAAAGTCATATTCTCCAGATTCATCTCTTGGAGTATGCACTCTGTCTATAAAATAATCATCTAAGGAAATCGGTATTGGTATAAGTCCATTTACTCTCATTTGAATTCCTAGTCTCTTAGAAAATGTAGTTTTACCTGAGGATGATGGTCCTGCTATTAACACAAGTTTGATACTTCTATTCTTGTTTATTTTATCTGCAATATGGGCAATTTTCTTTTCATGCAATGCTTCTGCAACTCTTACCAGTGTTACAATATCACCATTCTCGATTTCATTATTCAGTGCGCCAACATGAGCAATATTTAAGATATCTCCCCATTTTTCTGCCTCATAAAATACCCTAGCCAGCTTCTTATGCTTAACAAACCTAGGAATTTCTATAGGATTATCCATGGTTGGAAATCTGAGAATAAATCCCGGCTCATAGTATATTAAATCAAAGTATTTTAACATATCCGTGGAATGAACCATTGTCCCATAAAAATATCCTATTTCTTCTTCTAATTTATATATTGCAACATTATTTTGATTAACTGAGCTAAAAAGGCTAACCTTATCATCCATGTTTGCTTCTTTAAATAGCTTTATAGCCTCTGTTATGTCATAATTTTTTTTCTTGATTATAATACCTTCTTCAATTATTTCAGCCATCCTTTTTTCTATAGCATATACATCGTCTATTGCTAAAGGCAAGTCTTTATAGATTTCTCCAAACAACCCCTTACTTAAAGAGTGTTCTATTGTAACTCTACTGCCTGGAAACAATTCTTTTGTAGCTTTTATTAAAACAAATTGTAAGCTTCTTATATAACACATCATACCTTGCTTATCAGTTATATCAATAAACTCAAGGTCACAATGATTTTCAATTGTGGAAGATAGCTCTCTTAGTTCTCCATCTATCTTAGCTAATACTATAGGAGCCTTCCTTTCGCAAGGATAATCTTTCATTAATTCATAACAATTAATTCCTTTATCTACTTCTAAAATATTACCTTTTATCTTTACGTTGATTTTTCCCATGCCTTCACCTCTTCTACATTTATTTCAGCCTACCATATATTTTATTTTTTGTTGTAATATCCTTATTCCAATAATCTAATTTAATATATTTTAGGTTTATAAAATTTTAGTTTATTATTTACTTTACACCTTATATTTCATTTTAAAAACATATATTTGTATTAATTATTATATTACATAATTGTAAATATGAAACTATGAAAACACAAATAATTTAAAAGAATATGCGCATACTATAAGTGAGCTTCTAAATCTTCGATTTAGTTAAGCGAACTTACTCATTCGAACGCATGTGAGAAGGAGTTTCCTTGAGTAGTATTATATCAGAAATATAGGTGATGTTATGTTTATACTAATTATAAGAACAGTAATACTCTATGTTTATTTAATTTTTATCATGAGAATTATGGGTAAACGTCAAATTGGCCAATTAGAACCTGTAGATTTTGTAGTAGCACTAATGATATCTGAACTTGCAACTCTTCCAATGGCAGATAATAGAATCCCCTTAATTTATGCTATAGTACCTATAACAACGTTGGTGTTTCTTCAAGTTACCACTTCATTTCTAGAGCTTAAGAGTGAACACTTTCGTTCTATATTAAATGGGCAACCTAGCATACTTATTAAAGATGGTTTAGTAAATGTAAATGAATTAAGACAACTCAGATATAATCTTGATGACTTATTAGCTGAGCTTAGACAAAATGGTTACTTTAATTTACAAGAAATTCATTATGCCATTCTAGAAACTGATGGCTCCTTATCCATAATACCCTATACCTCTTATGAACCACCAGTAAGGCATGATTTTAAAATAGAGGTGGAAGATGAGCCTATGCCACTTCCTGTAATATTAGATGGTGTTATAAATTATGCAAACCTTAAGGCAATTGGAAAGGATAAATATTGGCTTTTTAAAACATTATCCCACCATAATATTGAAAACTACAAAAACGTATTGGTAGGAATTATCTATTCAAATGAGCATAAATTTTACTATCAACTTAAAAACAATTCTTCTATGCACAATAAAAAATAGAATTAAGGAGACTTACATATAAAATGAAAAATATGATAACAACTTGTGTCATCTTTTTTTTAATGTTATTTTTACTTTTTTTTGCGAGTAAATATATTATACTCACTTGTGATAAGCTACTGGATGTATCTGCTAAAATCGAAGAAAATATTGTTGATAATAATTGGGATGAAAGTTATATGTTGTCCTTCGACCTATTAAATATTTATGAAGGTCATATAACAAATCTATCAGTATTATTAAATCACACAGATTTTAATATTATCTATGGTGAGATAATAAAACTTAGCCAATACTCTAAATGTAAAAACAAAGAAGAAGCTCTATCCTCTATTCACGTTATAAAAACCTTAATTAACCAAGTAAAAGAGCTAGAATCTCTCTCTATAAGTAATATTTTTTAAAGCTCAAAGAATTGGTGCACTTCAAAATATGGATTTACGTGTAGCATTTAATTGAGGTTTGAATTATAATAATACTACAGTCCAATTAAATAAAAAGAAAGGTGGAATAATTTATGGCATTAGTTACTACTAAAGAAATGTTTAAAAAAGCCTTTGAAGGCAAATATGCTATTGGAGCTTTCAATATCAATAACATGGAGATTATTCAAGGAATTGTCGATGGAGCTAAAGCTCAAAACTCAGCTGTAATTCTTCAATGCTCTGGGGGAGCTATTAAATATATGAGACCAGCTTATTTAAGAAAAATGGTTGAAGCTGCTGTAGAAGATAGCGGAATAGACGTAGCTCTACATTTAGATCACGGTGATTCTTTTGAACTTTGCAAAGAATGTATAGCAAATGGCTTTACTTCTGTTATGTTTGATGGTTCTCACTATGATTATGAAGAAAATGTAAGACTTACTAAAGAAGTTGTAGATTACGCTCATGCACATGGTGTTGTAGTTGAAGCTGAACTAGGAAAACTTGCTGGAGTTGAGGATTCAGTTAATGTATCTGCTAAAGATGCTACTTATACTGATCCAGATCAAGCTGTTGATTTTGTAAAAAGAACTGGAGTTGATTCTTTAGCTATAGCTATAGGAACAAGCCACGGTGCATATAAATTCAAAGGAGAAGCTAAGCTTGATTTTGAAAGACTTGAAACTATTACAAAGAAACTAGAAGCTGTTGGATTTGAAAAATACCCAATAGTTCTTCATGGTGCTTCTTCTGTAGACCCAGTATACGTTGAAATGTGCAACCAAAATGGTGGAGACATCAAAGGTGCTAAAGGAGTTCCTGTTGAAATGCTTAGAAAAGCTTCTTCAATGGCTGTTTGCAAAATCAACATGGATACTGACATAAGACTTTGCGTAACTGGTACTTGCAGAAAGGTATTTACAGATAAGCCATCTGAATTTGACCCAAGAAAATACCTAGGTGTTGCAAGAACTAATCTTCAAGCATTAGTTGAAGGTAAGATTACTACACTTTTAGGATCAACTGATTCAATGAAATAATTTAATTAAGTATAAAACAGGGCTTCTTAAAAAGATTATAAAATCTTTCTGAGAAGCCCTGTTTACAAGTTTCTAGACTAATTAATTTTAAGCTTTACATCTTCCACCATATAAATATCATTATTTTTCAGTATAATTGATTACGTGTTTAATAATCATATTAATACTTCCGTCTCCTACTCTTTCTATTTCAAACTTATTCATATCATTATAAGCTTCTTCTGAAATATATAGGTCAATGTCCTTATCAATTTTAAGTCTTACTCTCTTTAGTTTTTTTTCAATCCATTGCTTATCTAAATCTACTTTCTCACTTACTCCACTTTCCTTAGCAAAAGTTTTAAAATTTTCTTTCATGGCATCATCATTTTGAAAGACTTCTTCACTAAACTTTACTAGATCAATACTATCCTCTTCTTTTAATCTTCTTTTTACTTCTCTACGGACAGTTTCTTGTCCTTCAGCGTTTTCATTTAAAGCTTTCTGAGTCCACTTCTCCGCAACCTTTAAAAATTGCTTTGTTTGGTCTCTTTCATTTTCGATAATTTTACATCCTAGATAATTATCTATAAAGTAATTTGTACCGTATTCATTATTTTCTTTACTTCCTTTGCTTTTTTTATCAATAACTAATAAATCATAAGCATTGTCGCCATTCACTGTTTTAATAAAAGCACATTTTTGTATTCTTGAACTACTAGCAGGGAGACCTGTAAATTGAGGAATGATATTTATACCCACCTTACCATCCACAAAATCCACATTGTGCATATAATTTTTAATATAATCCATTTTGAATATACTTAAAAATTTTCCATGTTCAGTGGTAAATGCTACTGAAAGCAAATCACAAGAAGGAATATTTCCCTTTGACCTCATAAGTATAAACATTTGACTAGCAAGTTCTTTAGACACATTTAATAAGTTATTCTCACCATCTAAATATTCCTTTGATATTTCCTTTACAATATTTCTTTCTTTGTTAAACATAGCATATTTTAGTTCTTCATCCTTTAAGCATCTCTGGATATGCTTAAAAACAAAGGTATACACCTCCTCAGTTAATTCGAGAGGATATTCATTTAGAATTGGTTCGTCGGCATTATTATCTAAAATATGAATAACTGCTTCATTTATATTAATTTCATTTATATATTCCATAACTTTCCCTCCACAACTTAAATACACTATTTATTATATATTTTATTTAATTTTCTATCTACAGAAATATAATTATATATTTTTTTTTAACAATTTCAATAACATTTGTTATATTCTTTTCCATAAGGTATAATGACATCATTAGTAAAAAAGGAGTGTTTTACTTGAACGAAATTGAAACTAGAATAATTAAAATAGATGTAGATGAAATTAAAAAAAAATTAATAACTCTAAATTGTGAAAAAGTAAAAGATGAGAACCA
>DAMAVY010000111.1:0-8558 GCA_032077725.1 Clostridium sp.
TTGTTTACAACTTCTTTTTTAAACAGTTTATAGCCAACCTTTAAGTAAAATAATGTTTTTTTAATCATATTTTCTCCCCTACAAATATAAAATAATAACCTTTATCATATACCTTACTTATATGAAAATGTTTCTTTAGTAAAGCCTTAACTTCATCTTTAGTTCTAAAAAACAATCTTCCAAAGAGAATAAACTCAAATACTATTAACAACTTGGTTCTTATGTGATTTTTGTGAAAATCCATAATAACTATCTTTCCACTATCCTTTAGTATCCTACTTATTTCGGAAATAAGCTCCTCTTGTTCTTTAATATGATGAAAAACATCGCTCATTATAACTGTATCCATAGAACCACTCTCAAAGGGAGTACTTAAAGCATTACCTTTTATAACCTTAACATTAGCTCTTTTCTCTACCCTAGAAAGCATCTTCTCACTTTCATCAAGGACATAAACAGTGTTACAGCTATTACAAATATGATGAGCTAAAAAGCCAGTGCCTCCCCCTATATCTACCACCACTTCATCTTTATGAATACTTAATGCATCTTCTATATCTTTAAGCTTATATAAGTTAAAAATAGCCATAAACTTATCATAATATTTATAAACCTTATCAAAATCCTTAGCATTTTTCATAATGTTGCCCTCACCTCCTTATTTAGTTTCTCTTAGTAAATAATTCCAAGATTAATTATATTAATTAGACTTTAACATAAAATCTAAGGGTAAAATAGCTCTCTATAAATTTTTTCCAAATTTAAATTGTTTATGTCCCTCGGGGTTATTTCCAGTACATCTTATACTGACCTATTTTATTATTTTGAATTTTTATTAAATTCTAGTATACTATATATAGATACACAAATAGGGGGGAAATATTATGACCATAAATTGTGAAAGAGAATTTGAACTCTTAAAGAAAATTGGTTTTGTGAGAACTAGTGGATCAGAAGAAGAGTTAATGGCTGCAAAGATCTTATTAGAAGAAATAACTTCTATAGGATGTGAGGGTCACTTAGAAGCTTTTAAATCTCCTACTTCCAAAATTAAAAAGGCTTCACTAAAGGTAGTTGAGCCCTATGAAAAGGAATATGAAATCACACCATATAACTGCGCAATTGGTACACCTGATGGTGGGATAACTACAGATTTTGTATATATTGAGGATGGCCTTGATGTAAATTTAGTTGACCTTAAAGGAAAGTTTGTACTTATAAATACTCGTCCTAATCCTAAACTCTATAAAAAACTTATAGATTCTGGTATTGCTGGGTACATAACCATGTCTGGTACTGCTATGGATGACGAAGAAAAAACAGATATCGCTATAGCTAGATTACGTGAAAAGAATACTAAACATGGAAAAGTACCTGTTATAAATATGCGTATGAAAGATTGTTTCCATATGGTTAAAAACAAGGCTTCTAAAGTTAAGGTAGAAATAGTTACTGAGGATATAGAACTTAATTCTCATAATGTGGTTGTAACC
This sequence comes from Clostridium sp., assembly GCA_032077725.1. Lineage (GTDB taxonomy): Bacteria > Bacillota > Clostridia > Clostridiales > Clostridiaceae > Clostridium_J. Next base: position 1,494 of record DAMAVY010000111.1, read on the forward strand.
TTAGAAGGTTCTAAATACCCTGATGAAATAATATCTTTCGGTGCCCATTATGACAGTGTCCCTTTCAGTACAGGTGTATATGATAATGGGGCTGGTTCAGTTATTATAATGGAACTACTAAGACATTTTAAAGAAAATCCGCCAATGAGAACTGTAAAATTTATATGGTATGGCTCTGAAGAAGTTGGACTTTTGGGTAGTAAAGCGTATTTAAAAGATCATGAAGAAGAGCTAAAAAAACATTTTCTAATGATTAACGTAGATGTTGCAGGATCAATTCTTGGAAAAGAAGAAGCCCGAGTTACTGCTGAGCAAAGCTTGGTTGATTATATTTCCCACATGGCTAAAATTAAAGGGTTCCCACTTAAAGTAGAGCAAAGCATATACTCTAGTGATTCCACAGCCTTTGCAGATGCCGGAATTCCTTCTGTTACCTTCTGCCGTTTTGCACCAAATGGTGGTGCCTTTATTCACACTAGAAATGATCTTATTGATTTCTTAAGTGCTGAAGCCCTAGAAAAAACTACTATAATAACTAAAGAATTCAGTGAATCAATTATAAACTCAGTAGTATTTCCAATTGAAAGAAAGATTCCTGATAACATGAGAAAAGAATTAGATAAATACTTTGATAAAGAACCTGAAAAAGAAGATTCATCCAAAAACTAAAAGTAGTTAAAAAAGGCTTACATCATCAGATGTAAGCCTTTCTAACATTTTCATTAGAAAGTAAAAACAGATTACTCTTTGGATTATTAAGATTAATCTGGTAGCCATTCATATTTAGTATTTTTCATAATGCACTCTTGTTTCATCATATCTATCAACAAATTTGTTTTCTTCACCATTTGGATAACCTATGGCAATTACACAATATGGTTTTATTGTTTCTTTCAAACCAAACATTTCCTTTATATAATTCATCCTATCTTCAGCAGGGGCAACTCCAAGCCAAACTGCCCCAAGTTCTAAATCTACAGCTTCTATTAATATATTTTCTGTTGCTGCCCCCATATCTTGCTGCCAATTATCACTGAACTTCATTCTCTCTTCACTGGCTAACATTATAAAAGCTAAAGGTGCATTGGCAATAAGTTTAGAGTATGGGCTCATTAAAGATAATTTTTTTAAGTTGTCTTTATCTTGAACTACTATAAACTCCCAAGGCTGTTGATTTGCTGCTGACGGAGCTTGCATAGCAGCTCTTAATAGTCTTTCCACTTTTTCTTTCTCCACTGCTTGCTCTTTATATTTTCTTATGCTTCTTCTATTAAAAATAGCGTCCATTTAATATTTGCCTCCTTGAATTGTACTAATTTTTTCTCATTTATTTTATTTTAATAAGGTGAATGATATGACTACTTTCTATGATTTATACTCATAACATCTAATTTCTTGTCATCTATAATATATTTTATATAATCAAATTCAATATTATACGCGTATAAAGAATCATTAATTAATCCTATCATAACTTTATGAATTAAAGGATGTAATTTTGTAACTAAAAAATGAACTTTTATAGATTTACGCTGAGAATTTATTATAAAATTTCATTAAAAAAGGTGATAAAAAAATTCATCACCTAAATATTACTTCTTAAATATTCCAAAAGGTTTTCCAACTGGTAAAAACACTCTTCCAAAATGAGTATTTAATACTGCAGCTGCTGAACCATAGAAAGATACTAAAGCTATTCCTAACTCAGAATAAGCAGCTAACATATGTGTTCCATGCTCCATTATCCCAAAAGTTGTTAATGTTAATCCTAAGAATAGGAAATCTATCAACATAAATATTGTAAATAACACCTTATGAGTTTCCATAGCACCTATAGTCATAAATATTGTAAAAATTAAATATCCTAAATAAGCAACTCCTAATTGATTTATGTCAGCTTTAGCTGCTAGGGCTGGTCCAAATACTCCGTTTTGAATTAACCAAGTAAATCCAACTCCATACCAAAAGAATGCATAAGCTCCAAAAGCCGTTGCTCCAAAAGTATTGTTGTGCTTAAAATCATTTAAACAAGCCAATAATTGTGCTGATGCACCTAAAAATATTGCCCATGGTAATACTAAAGATACTCCCTCTGTTAATCCTAACTTTTGAGATGATGCTACTAATGTTACCATTGCTAGTCCAAATAAACCTATTGCCGACGGATCAGCTACTACTACTTTAACCTTTGTTTCTTGCATAATTTCCTCCTAATATAAGTTCACACAAATTTCATACTTTAAAACAATAACAAAAATATTATCTATTGTCAATAAAACTATATATAGATTAGCCCTATGGGCAAAACAAATTGTAATCCCATGCTTAGTAACGTTAAGCATGGGATTATAGTTTTTATTTATATTATTTACGTCCCAGTGGGATTAACCAAATAGATTATGCAATAAGTTATAAGTTATGTGGCTGCCATTCTATTCTTACACTAGAATCTCTTTTATAATAAACTCTCTACCGGTTATTAGTTTCTTATCAAAACTATTGCATTTGGGGCAATAACCTTCATATTGTTTTACATTAAAAACTTCTCCACACTCACTACATTCCGCTTCACCAGGAATAATCTCTATTTCTAATTTGGTGCGCTCATAACGAGGTTTCCCCTGAATAGCGGCAGGGAAGCAACTTTCAACATACATAGGAATCATGGATGATAGTTCACCAATTTGAAGAACTATGGCTCCAATTTCATCTACACCTTCTTTATCTGCTATTTTATCAACAGCCTTTATTATTTCAAAAACCACGCCCAATTCGTGCATAGCAGTTTCCTCCTAAATTGACACATGTCTAAACTATTTATCACCTTTTACAACATCAAGAGTGGCACGTCCTGCAATCCTTACCACACGAGCAGCCATATTCATTCCTAATTTTACCGGAAGACCTTCGTAGGTTGTACCAGCTTTATCATATTTTTTAAATAATTTAATAGCATCAAATTTACATTTTGTTGTACACATTCCACATCCAACACATTTATTTTGATCAAGTACAACTGCTCCACAACCTAAACAACGTGCGGTTTCAGTTTTCATTTGCTCTTCTGTAAATGTTAAACGAGTATCTTTAAATGTGTGTTCATTATTAATATTATGACCAGCTTTTTGTCTTGGAGTTATATCATAGCCCTTAAGTATTGCCTCTTTCTTATCTAATGAATGATACTTTCTACGATCACGTCCATATACTAAGCTATGACCTTCCCAAACAAAACGATGAATTGAAATTGCTCCTTGTTTTCCAGCAGCTATAGCGTCAATTGCAAACCTCGGTCCAGTATAGCAATCACCACCAACAAATACATCTTCTTGTGCTGATTGATATGTCAATGCATCTGCTTTCATAGTTCCATTTCGATTAAATTCTGCAAGAGTTCCTTCCATGAGGCCTCCAAAGCTTATTGATTGTCCTACCGATACTAAAACATAATCTGCAGACACAATACAAGTTTCCTTTTCATCATATTTTGGATTAAAACCTTTATTTTCATCAAATACAGATAAACATTTCTTGAATTCAACCCCTGTAACTTTTCCATTTTCAGCAATAATTCGTTTTGGTCCCCAAGAATTATTAATACAAATTCCTTCTTCATTAGCCTCAACAATTTCTTCTGGCAATGCAGCCATTTCATGTGCTGCTTCTAAACAGTACATTTGAACTTTTTCTGCACCTGCTCTCACTGCTGTACGGGCTACGTCAATTGCTACGTTTCCGCCCCCAATAACAACTACGTTTCCACTTAATTTAACGTCTTTTCCAAGGTTAACATCACGAAGGAAATCTACACCTGTAATAACATTATTGCTATCTTCACCTTCAATTCCAAGTAATCTGCCTCTTTGTGCACCGATAGCAACATAAAATGCTTTAAACCCTTCATTTCTTAATTGAGTAAGTGTCACATCTTTTCCCACGTTAACCCCTGTTTTGAATTCTACACCAAGTGCACGTAAAACGCCTACTTCTGCTTCAATTACTTCTTTTTCCAAACGGAAAGAAGGAATTCCTAAGGTCAACATACCACCTGTTTTTTCTTCTTTTTCAAATACTGTTACTTTATACCCATCTACTGCAAGATAATATGCACAAGATAAACCTGCTGGCCCTGATCCGATTACTGCGATTGGCTTTCCATATTCATGCATTTTCTTTGGGATGTAACGTGTATCTTCTTTCCTCTCTTTATCTGCAATAAATTTTTTAATTTCATCAATAGCAATTGGTGAATCAATGTCACCTCTTGTACATTCTGATTCGCATTTTCTTGGACAAATGCGGCCACAAACTGCTGGGAATGGATTTTCTTTCTTTATTAATTCAAGAGCTTCTATATATTTTCCTTGAGAAGCTAATTTTATATAACCTTGAACTGCAATATGTGCTGGACATTCTGTTTTACAAGGGGAAGTACCAGTATCCACCACATTTTCTCTTGTATCACGATAGTCTGGGTTAAAGTGCTTTTTACCCCATATATGATCACGTGGATTTAAAGAATCTTTATGAATAATTGGTGTTGTAGAGCACAATTTTTGTCCAAGTTTTAAAGCATTCATTGGACAATGTTCCACACATTGACCACAAGCAACACAATTATCTGTATTTACTTCTGCCACATAGTTTGAACGAACCATATCTGGAGAATTGAAATATAATGCATTTCTCATGGAGTAACAAGAATTACCATCACAGTTACAAATAGCGTGAAGTGTATCTGCACCATCAATGTTTGGAACTGAATGCATTAATCCATTCTCCTCTGCCTTTTTAATAATTTCAATAGCTTCTTCCTTCGTAATTTCTCTAGCTCTTCCAGTACGAATATAATATTCTGCACCTTCACCTAATTGGATACATACATCATCTTCTAAAACTCCGCAAGCTTCACCTAATATTCTTCTAGATACACGACATGTACATGGAGCTACTGCAAATATTGTGTGTTTATTCAAATGATATGATATTTCCTCAAAAGATGCAGCACGAGTATTACCATCAATAGCTGATTCAATTGGAATAACACGCATTGGTCCCATTCCTATTGGCATATTAGGTGATAACACACTTCCCCTTAAACGAGCATACTCTTCAAATGCCTTTGCAATCTGAGGATGTGCTTCTGCAGACCCACGGTTTGCATTTGTTTTTTCCATGACACCCGGTACAAAAACCGTTAATTCAAATACGTCTTCTCCCTTTTCACTATGAAAAATACAAGCTCCTACATCTGCTAGTTCATATGCAAGGCGTTTTGTGTCCTCTATGGGCTTCCCACATTCTTTTGAAATTTGTGCAATAGTCTGTGGTTTTCTAAGTTTCATAGCCAATCCAACTTCCGCCATCTCATCTGTTACAATACAATCTAGCACATAGTACTCTGGTGCATTTTCGTCAATTTTAAATAATGTTTTTGTTGGTCCAGCCATTTTTTTTGCTAATTTAATGATATTTTTCCTTGCTGCCATTTTCTTCCCCCCATACCTAAAAGTTTTAAATAGCACAATGCTTTGACTGCATTTTAACTTATTTTGAAATGATTGTAAAACAATGTTTTTATAGACATTCCACAACAATTTGTTGTAGAATGTAGTTAACAATTAAATTTCATCAATTTGTTATTGTGAGGTGTGGTATGCAAATTAAATTTCTTGAATCCTTTCTAGTCTTGTATGAAGAATTAAATATATCCAAAGCTTGTAAACGTTTATATATCACTCAACAGGGGTTAAGCAGACAGATTCAAGCACTGGAAAAAGAATTGGACGTCATCCTATTTGAGCGCTCTAAAAATGGAGTTATTCCTACAGAAATTGGAAACAAATTGCACCCCTATTACAAAGATATATACCATAAATATACTGCCTCCTTAAATGAAATTCACAAACACAAATTATGTACAAACAGCTCACTATCAGTTGCCTTTGCTGTTGGATTATCCAATGCAACTGACACTTCATTTTTGAATAATTTCCAGTTAACTCATCCAGAAATTGAGCTTAATATTTTTGAATTCTCAAAAGAAGTTTGTATAGAAAATTTAAAAGCGGGAAAATTAGATTTGGGTTTTTTAGTAAATCCTTTTGACACCGCGCCCTTTGACAGTTTTCCATTAGCTGAAGGGTTTATGTATGCTGCAATACATAAAGACCACCCTTTATCTTCTTATCCTGAACCTCTTGATTTCTCTTACTTGGATAGGGAAAAGATTATTATTGGCTCTCCTCAAAATGCTTTAAGGGAGTTATTTGATTATTTTTGCAAATTAGAAAACATAAATCCTCACATTATTATTTCTTCTTCTTACAGTTTTAGTATCATCAATAGCACGGAAGAAAATAATGGAATCGCAATAGTAACTGCAAAGATGGCATCTTTAATCACCAATCCTAATATTATAATTAAACAATTAAAGAGTCCTACCCCAGGGTACATGTACTGCACTGTCCTTAAACAAGAGGATAATTCTCACGCAGTAGATCTTTTAGTAAATTATTTAAAGGAAAAATTTCCCTATCCTAAGGAAATTAAAACTTCTCAGTAAATACCTATAACCCATTTTAGATTTACATAATATTTTAGCTTTCCCAAACTATGTATTGACAAACAATTTTTACTCATTTATGATTTAATCATCAAGTTATGAGGGGGTAGTGTTATGTTTTTATTTGAATCAATACCATGGTATTCTTGTTTAGTATGGATAGCAATATTAGCATTATTGATGATATTTAACGAAATAACAAGATACAATAAGTTAACAGGTATTATATTTTTCATTGTGTTACCAATTTTTCTTTCATTTTTCCTATGGCCAAAAACATCCGGGGTAGGATCAGGTTCTCAAACTGCAAACTGGTTTGCTTGGGCAAAAGTATATTCAGCCTTAGCTGGTTGCTTTATGGGGATGTGCCTACGTTTCTCCAAAAAAATGCAGAATGGTACAGCACCAAAATGGTATTATATTTTTCCACCTCTATTACTAGGTATAAACATTGTAGAAGCAGTGTTCCGTGAAATTCAAGTTATTGGAATGCATGGAAT
>DAMAVY010000112.1:0-3822 GCA_032077725.1 Clostridium sp.
ATAGTCCATTAATGGAATAATGTTCACCTTAACTTCGTCATTGCCTTTTTCTTTAATAATATCCTTAATTAAACCACATACCTTAGTACTAGCACTGTTGTCTTTCATACTCTTAACGTTTGATGTTGAAATACATGTAATGATCATAAAAATCCCCCTTTAGAGCAAATAATTTATGTATTAATTATACACCATAGGAAATAAATATAAAATTATATTATTATGTTCCATTTGAAAAAAAGGATATCTTTACATACCTAAAACCGCCTGTAAGTGGCTTAAATAGCCACTTACAGGCGGCCTTATTTTTTGAAGAAAGATTGCTTAAAAGATAACAAAGTATTCTTTATGACCATAATATATTTTTAAAGTTTAAAATATTCTAACAATTTAAAAACGATGTTATTATTTATTCATAGCAAAGGAATAAAAATTTAAAATAAAAAATGAAGGGAAGGTATTAAAGATGAATTATTTTGAGGAAAGTTTAAAATTACACGAACAGTATGTAGGAAAAATGGAGATAAAATCAAAGATCAAAATTATAACAAGAGATGATTTAAGTTTAGCTTATACTCCTGGAGTTGCAGAGCCATGTAGAAAGATTCATGAGAATGAAGAAAACGTCTACAAATATACATCAAAAGGAAATCTAGTTGCAGTAGTTTCAGATGGAACAGCAGTATTAGGACTTGGAGATATAGGGCCAAAGGCTGGATTGCCAGTTATGGAAGGTAAAGCGATTTTATTTAAAGAATTTGCAAATGTTGATGCATTCCCAATATGTTTAGATACAAAAAATGTTGATGAGATAGTAAAAGCAGTAAAACTTATAGCACCAGTTTTTGGTGGAATTAATCTAGAAGATATTAGTGCTCCAAGATGCTTTGAAGTTGAAGAAAGACTAAAGAAAGAACTTGATATACCTGTATTCCATGATGACCAACATGGAACTGCAATAGTTGTTCTTGCTGGAATAATAAATGCATTAAAAGTGGTTAACAAAAAAATAGAAGACATAAAGGTTGTTGTAAACGGTGCAGGAGCAGCAGGAACTGCTATATCAAAATTATTACTTACTTCAGGAGTAAAGAATCTAATTGCATGTGATAAGGTTGGGATTCTTTACAGAGGAATAGAAAATGTAGATGATGCTAAGAAAGCACTTGCAGAGATAAGTAATCCAGACAACATTCAGGGAAATTTAGCTGATGCATTAGTAGGCGCAGATGTGTTTATAGGAGTTTCAGCACCAGGTATAGTAAGTCAAGATATGGTACGAGCTATGAATAAGGATTCTATACTATTTGCAATGGCAAACCCAACACCTGAAATAATGCCTGAAGATGCAAAAGCAGCAGGAGCTAGAGTAATTGGAACAGGAAGATCAGACTTCCCTAACCAAGTAAACAATGTCCTTGCATTCCCAGGAATATTCAGAGGAGCATTGGATGTTAGAGCAAAAGAAATCAATGAAGAAATGAAAATTGCAGCAGCATACGCAATAGCTTCTATGATAAAAGATGAAGATGTAAATGAGGAAAATGTAATTCCATATGCATTAGACAGAACAGTTGCAGCTAATGTAGCTGAAGCAATAAAAGAAGCAGCAAGAAAAACCGGGGTAGCAAGAATATAATAACTATTTAAAAATTAGGTTTCCTCCTCTGTGACTTAGTATTTTCCCTAGCAATATCTATTATTTAACAGTGGAGGAAAATATAAAAACTAAGGTTTGAAAAGTTAGGTCAATGAACATTTCTGAATTCAGTAAGATACAAAAGAAAAAATATAACGGGGGGATTAAAATGCAAATTCCAATTAAGAAAACACTTGATAAAATTCCAGGTGGTATGATGGTTGTTCCACTTTTCCTAGGAGTATTAGTTAATACATTTTGCCCACAATTTCTACAAATTGGTGGTTTTACATCAGCATTATTCGGTCCAAAGGCATCATCAACAATTTTAGCTTGTTTTATGTTTTTAATTGGTTCACAAATTAATTTTAAATTAGCACCAAAAGCATTAAAAAAGGGTGCAATATTAATTACAGGAAAATTTATAGTAGGTGCTGGTATTGGTATTTTTGTAGGAAAAGTTTTTGGTCCTGCTGGAGTGTTAGGGTTATCACCCCTGGCCATCCTTTCAGCATTAACAAATTGTAATGGTGGATTATATGCATCTCTTGCTTCACAATATGGTGATGAAACTGATGTAGGTGCTTATGCTTTATTGTCCTTAAAAGATGGTCCGTTTTTCACATTAGTTGCATTAGGTGCATCAGGACTTGCCCAAGTTCCTTTTATGGCACTTGTAGCAGTAATGGTTCCAATATTAATAGGAATGATTTTAGGAAATCTTGATTCTGATATGAGAAAATTTCTTGGAAGTAGCAAAATGCTATTAATCCCATTCTTTTCATTCCCATTAGGTGCAGGAATGAATCTTGAAACTATTATAACAGCTGGAGGTCCTGGTATATTATTAGGAATAGTAGCTTCATTAACTGGAATAGGAGCTTATATGCTTCTTAAATTCTTTAAAGAAGAGCCTATAATTGGTCTCGCAACAGGGTCAACTGCAGGAAATGCAGTAGCGACACCTGCTGCGGTTGCAGCGGCAGATCCAACATTAGCTGTAATAGCAACAGTAGCTACTGCACAAGTTGCAGCAGCATGTGTAGTATCAGCTATCGTTTGTCCATTCATCGTTTCTTATGCATTTAAATTTCTCAATAAGAGAAAAACACAAAAATTAAATGATAACGCCGCTGCGTCGTGAAGAAACGATTGTTAGATTTACGAAAGATGAATATTAGATTTACAAAAGATGAATCTTATAATTACAAAAGATGAATCTTAGAATTACAAAAGATGAATCTTAGAATTACAAAAGATGAATCTTAGAATTACAAAAGATGAATCTTATAATTACAAAAGACAATTGTTAGAACTACGAAAGATGAACATTAGAATTACAAAAGATGAACATTAGAATTACAAAAGATGAACATTAGATTTACAAAAGATGAACATTAGATTTACTAAAGATGATTATTAAAATTTTAAATACCTAAGAATAATAATTAGAGAGATACTAAATTAAACACGGAAAAAGTGGAAGACTATAACGAAGGAAGTGCTATATAATAGGATTAATGAATCTATTCCTATACTAATACTTCTAGCTGTATGTATGTTCTTCCATGATTCCGTGTTTTTGAAGTTTTTCTAATTATATAACTTAAATTTGCACATATTAAGGTTGAGGTGATAAATATATGAAAAAAGTAATGAAGCTGCATACAAAGCTTACATTATTTGTTATCGCAGTAGTGTTTGTATCAATATCTATAATTATTTTTTTCGTTGCACAATGGATGACTGGAAATATTGAAAGCAAAGCTCGAACTAATATTATGAATGTGGCTGAAATGGTAGCACATTCAACGGAGATAGTAAATGAGCTGGAGGCTAAGGACCCCAGCGGAAAGATTGGACCTTATGTTAATATGCACCTTAAGAATTTAGATCAGATTGAGTATATAATTGTAGCGGATATGGAGGGAATTAGATATTCTCATCCAAACCCTGAAATGATAGGAAAGAAGTTTGTTGGAGGAGATCAGATTAGAGTAGAACAAAAGGGAGAAACATATATCTCTGAGGCTACGGGGACTCTTGGGAAATCCTTGAGAGCGTTTACTCCAATATATGATGGGGAAAATAAGAGAGAGATAGGTTTTGTTTCTGTAGGAACACTTACCCACAGTATTGAAACTGCTAAACATACAGCAATTTTATATATGATTTTAATTGGC
>DAMAVY010000112.1:3832-8510 GCA_032077725.1 Clostridium sp.
GCAGGGATAATAGGAGCGTTTTTATTAGCTTATAACATAAAGAACACTTTGCTAGGACTTGAACCTGAAGAAATAACAAAGCTTTATAATGAAAAGATGGGAATGCTTGATGCTATTCACGAAGGGTTAGTAGCTGTTGATGAAAAGGGTAGAGTTACTCTTATAAACGATTCAGCCTTAAATATATTACACTTTGAAGATAAGGTTAATAAGGAGTTAATTATAGGGCAGGACGTAGAGGATGTCATTCCTAATACTCGTATGGTTAATATAATAGAAACAGGGAAATCTGAATTTGAAGAAGAACAGAGGATAAATGATACCATTATTATGACTAATAGAGTTCCTATAATGAATAGAGGAAAAGTTGTAGGGGCTATTGCCAGCTTTAGAGATAAAACTGAGGTGACCAAAATGGCAGAAGAGCTCACGGGTGTTAAAAAAATGGCCTGGTCCTTAAGAGCACAAAATCATGAGTTTATGAATAAATTACATACCATTGCAGGATTAATACAGCTAGAAGAGTACGAGGAAGCTCTACAGTTTATATCAGATATAGCAAAAGTAAGAAGCAATATAGGTAATATTTTAACAGAGAATATAAAGGATCCGTCAATATCAGCTTTGTTACTGTCTAAATATAGTAAAGCTGAAGAGTGTAGAGTTAAGTTAAAAATAGATGAAAATTCAAAACTTACAAAGTTACCAGAACATATCACCTCGGAAGAAATTGTATCTGTTCTTGGAAACCTAATTGAAAATTCATTAGATGAAGTTAAGAATGATGGCACAGGATTGATATTTATAAAAATAATTGAAGATGGACACTTTTTAAATATAGAAATGAAAGATAATGGAGGAGGAATTCCACTTGAGAATATAGAAAAAATATATGACCAAGGATTTTCTACAAAGGAAGGGCAGCGCGGACATGGTATGTATATTGTAAAGAAAATAATAGATGAGTCTAAAGGCACAATAGAACTTGGTGTAGATGAAGGTGTTCATTGGAAGATAACTATACCCATGACAAGGAGTGATAAGGTTGATTAACGTGATGATTGTTGAAGATGATCCTATGGTTAGAGAAATAAATTCTAAGTTTTTGAAAAGAGTAGAAGGATTTGTTTTGTATAAAGCAGTTGCTAACCTTGGTGATGCAAAAAAATATATATCAGCTAAAAAACCTGATTTGATACTACTAGATGTGTACCTTCCTAAGGAAAATGGGATTGATTTTTTAAAGTGGATAAGGGCCCAAGAGATAGATGTAGATATTATTTTAATTACAGCAGATAAATCTATTGAAAGAATACAAGAAGCTTTTAGATATGGAGTTGTAGATTATCTTATAAAGCCTTTTAGTTTCGAAAGATTTAAAGATGCACTGAATCAATTTAAGGATAGGTATTACCATTTTAGAAAAAATGATGTTATCGAACAAAAGGACTTAGATAAGCTAATATCTAGTTCCAATGCTTCTCAAAATGAAGATGAATTTGCTAAGGGGCTTAATAAATATACCTATAGAGCCATATGGGACGAAATAGAAAAAAGTGATTATGCGGATTTTACAGCAGAGGACCTTGCAGAAAAATTAGGAATAGCAAGAGTAACAGTTAGAAGATATCTTGAATTTATGGAAAAAGAAAATAAAGTAGAGAAGTTAGTTGAGTACGGAAAAGTTGGTAGACCACAACATAAATATCACAAAATTTAACTTAATGGCAGCCATATAACTTATAACTTATTGAAAACATGAAGGAGAATTATATGTAAAAAGGTAGAGTAATAATTATAACAGGAGAAACCATTAATGTAAATGGAGGCAGCTATATGAATTAGCTGCCTCACATTTTTACCTAGGAAACTATTTAAGTAGTCCTTCTGCTAAGATAAAGCTCCTACTTCAAAGTCCATATATCTCTTATAAATATCTTCATGTATCAAAGCTTTTATATGAGTTCCTTCTTCAGTATAATCCTCATTAATAACATTGGAATTTTCATGAAGTATTGAAATTAATTTTTGCTCATTATAGGGGATGATAAATTCCTTTTCTATTAATTTAATTGGGATTTCCCTGCCTATAAAATCCAGTAATTCCTGTAAGTTTATTTCCTCTACAGCACTAACTTCTATTGTTTTTTCGCCTTTTAAGAAATCACTTACTTCCTTTAGATTTTTATCAGAGGCCTTATCCACTTTATTTAAAACAACTATAGTGTTTTTATTTTTGGCATTAAGCTCGCTAAGAACCAGGTTTACTGATTGTATTTGTTTTATTACATCTTCATTAGCTGCATCTACCACATGTAAAAGCAAATCTGATTCGATAACCTCTTCTAGGGTTGATTTAAAAGCATTAACAAGGTCATGAGGAAGCTTGCTAATAAAACCAACGGTATCAGATAAAGCAATTTTTCTATTGTCACTTAAAGTTATAGCTCTAACAGTAGTATCTAAGGTTGCGAAAAGCATGTCAGCTTCTAGAACCCCTTCTTTATTTATATTATTGGATGCAGAAATTTCACAGAGTTTGTTTCTTAAAGTTGATTTACCTGCATTTGTGTAGCCCACAATAGCTACCCTGCTGATATTATTTTTACTTCTTTTAACTTTTTGGACAGTTCGTTGCTCTGTTACTTTAGATAGCTCGTTTTTTATTTCCTCTATTCTGCGTTCTATATGCCTTCTATCAGTTTCTAGTTTTTTCTCTCCAGGTCCTCTTGAGCCAACGCCACCTTTTACTCCAACACCGCCTTTAATTCTTGCAAGGTTTGCATTTGCATCTCTTAATCTAGGAAGTTTATGATTAAGAATAGCCAGCTCAACCTGCAGTATACCATCCTTACTCTTAGCGCGTCTTGCAAATATATCTAGTATTAAGGTGGTTCTATCTATTACTTTACATTTAATAACTTCTTCTAGATTTCTAACCTGAGAACCTGAAAGTTCATCATCAAATATAACCACATTTGCATTTTTTAATTGCCTTATATGTGCTATTTCCTCAACTTTACCCTGTCCTGCATAGAAAGCAGAATGTACTTTGTTTTTCTTTTGAAGCACCTTGTATACAGGAACAACATTGCAAGCCTCAGCAAGGCCAATAAGCTCCTCAAGACTTTCTTCGCTATCAGTTCCCACTAAAATTGCTCGCTCTACATCATCCTCATATTTGTATATAGTATCAGTTATATTATCAATATAAGCTATTCTATCTCTAAAATTTAATTCAAGCGAAGCTTCTAAACTTAAGTTTTCAAGCTCTGTATAGGTTAGGACATTATTATAAACATCGCAGAAACCTATATTTATCGTAACATCTTCTATATTTTCTTTAACGCCAATAGCAGCAATAGCATCTAGTTTTAGTTCTACCAAAGCTGAAGTGTCCATTTGGGAAAGTGTGCTATCTCCTGTAGGATGGGTATGGATTACTCTAAATCCACTTAATTTTTTTCCTGTAATATCTATAGAAGGTATTTCAGCACTACTCACTTTACCAACTGAAATGCCAGTGAGTTTACCCCGTCTATTAATAACTATGCATAGCTCTTTTTTTATTGTTTTACTAATGTTGTTCATTTCTTCTATTAGTTCATAAGAAAAAATGTTGTCATTATCTATTGTTAAATTATATAGGTTTTCAAGCCTCTCAAGTATTACTTTTTTAATTCCATTTATATTTCCTGTTATCATATAATTTCCTCCAATCAAAATATATCAATTTGTAATTATTTTACTGGGATATTCTTATCTTAATCTCATTTCTAACTCCCCCTAAGGTAAACTTGTGCTAGATAATTTTAAGCTGCATAAATATATAAAAGCCGCAGAAGCGATGTAAATTATAGAAGTGAACATTGCAGCGCGGCTAAAATATTGATAAAATCAAAACTAAAAAACCGCAGATTTCCTCTGCGGTAGTTATATACAAATATAAATAGATATAAAAACTGAAGCGTAATTCAGCTTATTGTCTATCTTATAGAACCAATCTCTAATTTGATTCATTAAATATAAAAAACCGCAGATATGAAGTCTGCGGTCAAGTTTTCTATAAATCAAATAAAATAGTATATTAATTCTTAATATATTAAGTTTATTGACAGCAGACTGTATATTTTGTTGTTTCAGAGCATTTGATCTTATCTTTATAAATTAACATTTTACAGTCTCCTTTCAAAATCTTTTAATATATTCATTGTATACCAAATTTTCTCAATTGTAAAGGTAAAAATAATGGCAGCCATATAACTTATAACTTATTTAGGAATTTTTTTTAATTTTGAAATATAGCCTAATTAAAATACAGAACATTCCTAACTAGATTATCAACAAGATATTTTAAATTTGTTTTATCTAAAAAGATTTTAATGAATTTATTATTTCAACAAATTCTGTTACAGGTTGAGTTATAGTGCTTATTAATTTATCCTTTCCGTATTCTTCTTCAATCCTTAAGCAAATATATAGCCCAAATTTATAAAGAAGTCTATTGTTATCTAAAGGAATAAGATAATCATTCATTAAATCATCAAAGGCTAAAATTTCATATTTATGATTATTTAATTGATTATAATCCTTCATGAACTTATCACGGTATTGAGCCATCAGTTCATTATTATTAACGTCACGATAATCAACACCTTGCAATCTATTTTGATTTCTC